>JBAZZY010000006.1 GCA_041658565.1 Actinomycetota bacterium
CAGCGTCTGGAGCCCTGCCGGGCGGACCCGTGCCCGGTCACGACCACGCCTCCAGCCGACGCTGCTCTCGAGGTCGCCCGGGGAGAAGCGGCGCGCGCCGGCCTGCAGGCGGGTGCCCTCGTGGACGCTCCCGTGCTGCGCTAACGCCCGTAGTAGCCCCTTCCGGGGCCGACGCATTCCCAGACGAAGAAGGCTATCCCGACGCAGGCCTCGGCCGAGGCGCCGTATTGCGGGTCCGACTCGGTCCCGGCTCCGGCCCCGGCAACCAGGGCGTCTACCCAGACGCCGGCAGACCAGTCATCAGGGTTGTCTGCGTCGGTCGATGCGGAGGAGTAGGTCAGCCCCGGATCCCGCACGCCCGCCCCCGGGCGGAGGCGTACGGTCATGTCCCCGAATCCCCACCAGTGAACGCCGGCCTGAAGGTAGTAGGTCTCGCCCGGTGTCGGGATGAATCCGTCCCCGGTTCCGGGCTCGTCTCGACCGCACGCCACCAGCGAGAGGTTGTCCAGCGCGCTTCCCTGGTACACGGCAAGCGCGGGCCAGAAGTCCTGTGATCTCACGCTGGCCAGAAGCGGGGTTGCGTCCTTCGCTGTGTAGCGGTACCAGACGCTCGCCCAGAGATATTCCCCGCAGCCGTCCGGCTCGTCTTCTTGCAGCGTGGTCGTCCAAGTGGAGGCATCAATGTCGGCGGGGATCGCGTCGATCTCGATGGCGTCCGCGAAGTCGTCGTTGGTTGGGACCGCGACTTCTTCCAGGAGCAGATCGGTTGTGGAGAACCCTTCCCACGGCGACCGGACTTGGACGTAGTAGGTGGTGCCCGTATCTGCGCGGAACGCCCCTCTGGTTCGGGAAGGGTAGTCGCACGTTACCGGCGTGAGCTCGGGGAGTGAATCCCCGGCGTAGATCGCGACAATCGGGCTCTCATCCTCCTCGTAGGCGAACTTCACGCCGACGCTCTCGGACGGAACGAAGCGGAACCAGACGCTGCTGTCCTCCTCCGACATGTCGCATTCCGTCGGTTCGCCGTCCTCGAGTGTGGTGTTCGAGAGGTCGATCGACGTCTCGAAGGGGAGGGAGTCGATCTCGATTGCCGACGCGAAGTCGTCGTTTGCCGCCGCGGGCGAGGCGGTCAGAGACAAGCTCAGTGCGCCGGTCTCCCCTTGGTACCCGCCGATCTGCAGAAACAGTGTCTCGCCGGGGCGCGCGACCACTCGGAGTCGGGACTGCCGGCTGCCGACGTCGGTGGCGTCGTCGTTGCAGGCGACCTCGGTGAGATCCTCAAGCGAGGATCCGGTATAGGCGGCGAGGACGGTGTCGAACTTGCTGCCGAAGGTCGAGGCGTCGATTCGGAGGGTCTCGACGGGAGCGTAGGCGTACCACACGGTCGTCCCGGTCGCGGTCGAGCACGACGTTTGCGGCTCCCCAGTTTCGGTGGTGGCGTCGGCGTTCGACGTCACGTCGGAGAAGGGCGTCTCGGTGACGACGAAGGCGGTCGCGAAGTCGTCGTTGGACGACGCGGCGTGCGATGGGATTCCAGAAAGCGTGAGTGCCAAGGTGATGGCGATGCCGAAAACTGCCTTTCGACGCCGCCCGAGCGCCGCGCTCCGAAATCTCACAACAATCCCCCTTACCCGTGTTGCCCGTGAACCCGCCGCTGATTGTCGGCAAGGCTCATTTCGTTGTCCGGAGGGCGCTTTCCTTTGGGCCCGCTCACAATGGCAGAAATAGGGACATCAAGGGCGGCGTCGGCGCAACTTGATAAGGGCGCGCGCAAGTTTAGTTGACAGGACCAGGCGCAGGTTCATAGAGTCCACCTTGACAGTGCCAGACTCAAGAAAGGACACGCCGAACATGGCTAAGGCCGTTGGAATCGATCTGGGGACCACCAACTCGGTCGTCAGCGTGTTGGAGGCCGGCGAGCCGGCGGTTATCGCGAACGCCGAGGGCACGCGCACCACGCCAAGCGTGGTCGCGTTCGCAAAGAGCGGTGGCGAGATTCTGGTCGGCGAGGTCGCCAAGCGCCAGGCGATCACCAACCCCGACCGGACCGTGCGCTCGATCAAGCGAGACATGGGCCGCGACTGGTCCCTCGACGTGGACGGGAAGAAGTGGGTCCCGCAAGAGATCAGCGCGCAGATCCTGCTCAAGCTCAAGCGCGACGCGGAGGCCTACCTGGGCGACAAGGTGACCGCGGCGGTCATCACGGTCCCGGCCTACTTCGACGACTCGCAGCGCCAGGCGACCAAGGAAGCTGGCGAGATCGCCGGACTCGAAGTCTTGCGCATCATCAACGAGCCGACCGCGGCGGCACTCGCGTACGGCCTGGACAAGAAGGGCAAGGAGCAGACCGTCCTGGTCTTCGACCTGGGCGGCGGGACCTTCGACGTCTCGCTGCTCGAGATCGGCGACGGCGTGTTCGAGGTCAAGTCCACCCACGGCGACACGTTGCTCGGCGGTGACGACTGGGACCAGCGCGTGATCGACTGGATGGTCACGCAGTTCAAGAACAAGCACGGCGTCGACCTGGCCGCCGACCGCATGGCGACGCAGCGTCTGAAGGAAGCCGCCGAGAAGGCGAAGATCGAGTTGTCCCAAACGATGGAGACGACCATCAATCTGGCCTTCATCACCGCCACCGCCGAGGGCCCGCTGCACCTCGAGGAGAAGCTCTCCCGCACCGAGTTCGAGCGCTTGACGGCGGACCTGGTGGACCGCTGCCGGATTCCGTTCGAACTTGCGGTCAAGGATGCCGGCATTCCGATTGCCGACGTTGATCACGTGATCCTCGTCGGCGGTTCCACGCGGATGCCGATGATCCAGGAACTCGTGCGCAAGCTCACCGGCGGCAAGGAGCCGCACAAGGGCGTCAACCCCGACGAGGTCGTTGCCATCGGCGCGGCGATTCAAGCCGGAGTTCTGCGCGGCGAGGTCAAGGACGTGCTGCTGCTGGACGTGACGCCGTTGACGCTCGGCATCGAGACGATGGGCGGCATCTTCACGCGCCTGATCGAGCGGAACACGACCATCCCCACGCGCAAGAGCGAGATCTTCTCGACGGCATCCGACAGCCAGACGTCGGTCGAGGTTCACGTTCTGCAGGGCGAGGGCGAGATGGCGACCTCGCACGCCGTGCTTTCGCTCGGCAAGTTCCAGTTGATGGGCATCCCGCCGGCGCCGCGCGGCATCCCGCAGATCGAAGTCACCTTCGACATCGATGCCAACGGCATCGTGCAGGTGTCGGCAAAAGACCTCGCGACCGGTAAGCAGCAGGCGATGACGATCACCGGCGGCACCGCGCTTCCTCGCGACGAAGTGGACCGGATGGTCAAGGAAGCCGAGCAGTTCGCGGCCGAGGACCACGCGCGCCGCGAAGAGGCCGAGGCTCGCAACCTTGCCGACAACCTCGTGTACACGACGGAGAAGCTCATCGCGGAGAACACCGACAAGATCCCGGCCGCCGACCGCGAAGAGGTCCAGGCAAAGGTGGCCTCCGTCAAGACCGCTCTCGCGGGGTCCGACGTTGCGGCGATCAAGTCGGCGAGTGAGGAGCTGTCGACGTCGGCGCAGAAGATCGGTCAAGCCATGTACGCGCAGCAAGCGCAGGAGGCTCAGGCCGGCGCGGCGCCGGATCAAGGCGCGTCGGGCGACGACGACGTCGTCGAGGCCGAGATCGTCGACGAGGATGAGCGCGCCGGGGAGGCGTAATCGGATGCCCGAAGAAGTGAGTGGAGACGGGAACGGGTTCGTGCACGATGCGAATGCCGAAGAGGTCGTTGCGGCCGAAATCGTCGAGGAGGACGAACTCACTGCCGCGCGCCGTGAGGCGGCCTCGCACCTCGACGATCTGCGGCGGCTCAAGGCCGAGTTCGAGAACTACCGCAAGCGCATTTTGAAGGACCAGAGCGCCATCTTGGAGTTCGCCGGGCAGGCACTCGTCGAGAAGCTGTTGCCCGTGCTCGACGCGTTCGAACTGGCCCTGATGCACGCCGACCAGACCCGCGACTACGAGAAACTCGTCCACGGTGTCGAGTTGGTGTTTGGGGAGTTGTTCGAGGTGCTGAAGAAGGAAGGCTTGCAGCGCATGAATGCGCAAGGTGAGTCATTTGATCCCGAACATCACGAGGCGGTCATGCAGGCCGACGACGACGGGGAAGGTGAACCGTTCGTCGCGGAGGTCTTCCGGCCGGGCTATGAGTTGAAGGGGAAGGTGATTCGCCCCGCGATGGTGAAGGTGGGCAAGAGGAAGCCGTGAACGGTTCACGCGCTTGGTTTCAGAAGGACTTCTACAAGGTGCTCGGCGTCGCAGAGAAGGCGACGACCGAGGAGATCAAGCGCGCGTACAAGAACTTGGCACGCAAGTTCCATCCCGATCGCAATCCCGGAGACAAGGCCTCTGAGGAGCGGATGAAGGAGATCTCCGAGGCCTACGATGTTCTGGCCGACGAGAAGACCCGTGCGGAGTACGACCAGGTCCGGCATCTGGCTCACTCCGGGTATGCGGGGGGAGCACCCGGTTCGGGCTGGGAGAACACCATCCGCTACCAGGACATCCCGTTCGACATGGGAGACATCTTCGGGGAGTTCTTCGGCGGGCGCGCGCGCGCCCGCCGCGGCGCCGACCTCGAGACGGCCTTGCGTGTTTCGTTCGAGGACGCGGTTCACGGCAGCACCGTCGCCGTACGAACAGAGACCGGTGAGGTCAAGGTTCGCATCCCGGCCGGAATCGCCGACGGCGCGCGCATTCGCGTGCGCGGGCGAGGCAGGACGGCGGAGGGGGGTGCGGGGGATCTGTACGTCATCGTTCGCGTGAACCCGCATTCGGTGTTCGCGCGTCGCGGTGATGACCTTGTCGTGGAGGTTACGGTTTCGTTCCCCGAAGCCGCTCTCGGCGCGAAGGTAACGGTGCCGACGCTTAACGGAGCGCCGGTGACGGTGAAGATCCCCGCCGGAACGCAGCCGGGAAAGACATTCCGCGTCCGCGGGAAGGGTGTTCCGCGAACCGGCGGCGGCCATGGGGATTTGTTGGCAACTATCCGCCTTGCCGTCCCCGACGAACTTACACGCGAACAGCGCGAGTTGATTGAGCAACTCGCACGGATCACCCAGGCACCGGAGCGTCCGAAGGCCTAGGAGGACACCATGGAGCGAGAAAGGATTCCGACTCCCAAGACCGCGCGGCGGGTCACCGACGACCGCGCGCGGTATCTGATCTCGGTCGCCGCGGAACGTGCCGGCGTTCATCCACAAACGCTGCGGATGTGGGACCGCAAGGGACTGCTGTGTCCGCAGCGCACCGAGGGTCGCGCGCGCCGCTACTCCGAGCGCGACATCGAACACATCCGGATGATCCAAGAAATGACGCAGGTGCGCGGCATGAACCTTGCCGGCGTCGAGATGGTGCTACGTCTGACGCGCGAGATCGAAGACATGCAGGAGCGTCTCGAAGCGGCGCGCCCTCAGGTGACTACGTCGCTGGTGCCGCTGCGCGACATCCCGCGGGTGCTCGGAGACCTCTGATGGACTTCGAGCGGCTGACGCTGAAATCGCAGCAGGCCGTCGTTTCCGCGCAGCAACTCGCAGCGGCGCGCGGCCGGCAGTCCATCGAACCCGAGCACTTGCTCCACGCGTTGCTCGCCGACGCCGAGGGTGTGGTTTTCCCCGTGGTGCAGAAGGCGGGTGCGTCGCCGCGCGCGCTGCGCGATCGCGTCGAGTCTTTGATCGACCGCCTGCCGCGGGTGAGCATTGGTGGGCAACCGCCGTCGCCAAGCGCCTCGCCCGCGTTTGTGCGCGTGATCGAGCGCGCGCAAGAGGAGGCGCGCGCGCTCACAGATGAGTACGTCTCCACCGAGCACCTGCTGCTCGCGTTGACGGAAGTGCCGGGACCGGTTGCGACGCTGCTGAAGGAGAACGGCCTCACGCGCGATTCGGTCTTGCGCGTGCTGGCTGAGGTTCGCGGGTCGCAACGCGTCACGTCGCAGACGCCCGAGGGGACGTTCCAAGCGTTGGAGAAATACGCGCGCGATCTCACCGACCTTGCGCGCCGTGGCAAACTCGATCCGGTAATCGGCCGTGACGACGAAGTGCGGCGCGTGATTCAAGTGCTTTCGCGACGCACCAAGAACAACCCCGTGTTGATCGGCGAACCCGGCGTCGGAAAGACCGCGATCGTGGAGGGACTCGCCCAGCGCATCGTTGCGGGCGACGTGCCGGAAGGCTTGAAGAACAAGCGCGTCGTCGCGCTCGACCTCGGCGCGCTCATCGCCGGCGCGAAGTTCCGCGGTGAGTTCGAAGAACGGCTGAAGGCCGTGTTGAAGGAGATCGCCGATTCCGAGGGCGAGATCGTCACCTTCCTCGACGAGATGCACACGATCGTCGGCGCCGGGGCGGCCGAAGGGGCGATGGACGCCGGCAACATGATCAAGCCCTTGCTCGCGCGCGGCGAACTGCGTTTGGTCGGCGCGACGACGCTGGACGAGTACCGCAAGCACGTCGAGAAGGACGCGGCGCTTGAGCGCCGTTTCCAACCGGTCGTCGTCGGTGAGCCGAGCGTCGAGGACACCATCGCAATCCTTCGCGGGCTGAAGGAGCGCTACGAAGTCCACCACGGCGTCCGCATCACCGACGCAGCGCTGGTTTCCGCCGCGATGCTCTCGAGTCGATATGTCACGGGTCGGTTCCTGCCCGACAAGGCGATCGACCTGATGGACGAATCGGCGAGTCGCCTACGCATCGAGATGGACTCCATGCCGACGGAACTCGACGAAGTGGAGCGCGACATCAAGCGTCTGGAAATCGAACGCGCCGCGCTGCGCAAGGAGACTGACCCCGCGTCCGTCGATCGCCTGCAGCGACTCGAAGCAGATCTCGCAGGACTTCAGGAGCGCTCCGCGGGCATGAAGGCGCACTGGCTGCAAGAGAAGGACGCGGTTGGGCGGATTCGTGATCTCAAGACCAAGATCGAGGATGCCAAGACACAGGCTGAACTCGCCGAGCGTTCGGGTGACCTAGAGCGCGCCGCGCAACTGCGCTACGGCGACCTTCCGTCTCTCGGCAAAGAGATGGAAGCAGCCTCAGCGGCTCTGGCGGATCTGCAATCGACCCAGCGTTACTTGAAGGAAGAAGTGGACGAGGAAGACGTCGCCGAAGTCGTCGCCAAGTGGACCGGGATTCCCTTGTCGAAACTGATGGAAGGCGAGATCGCGAAACTTGTTCACATGGAGGAGAACCTGCACGAGCGGGTGGTCGGGCAAGACGAGGCAATAGCGGCCGTGTCGAACGCGATCCGGCGCGCGCGCTCGGGCTTGTCGGACCCGAACCGTCCCATCGGCTCGTTCATCTTCCTCGGACCCACCGGCGTCGGGAAGACCGAGTTGGCGCGCGCGCTGGCCGAGTTCCTGTTCGACGACGAGCGCGCGCTCGTTCGCATCGACATGAGCGAGTACCAAGAGCGACACACCGTGTCCCGGTTGATCGGAGCCCCCCCCGGATACGTAGGGTACGAAGAGGGCGGCCAACTGACCGAAGCGGTACGGCGGCGCCCGTACTCGGTTCTGCTCCTGGACGAGATCGAGAAGGCTCACAGCGATGTCTTCAACGTCCTGCTTCAGCTTCTGGACGAAGGCCGTCTGACCGACGGTCAAGGCCGCACGGTGGACTTCCGCAACACCATCGTGATCATGACCTCCAACCTAGGAAGCGCGGCGATCATGGACCTCACGGCGAGCGAGGAAGAGATCCGCGACTCGGTCATGGCCGATCTACGCGCGTCCTTCCGTCCGGAGTTCGTCAATCGCGTGGACGACACGCTGATCTTCCACCGCCTGACTCAGAACGACCTGCGTGCGATCGTGGACATACAGGCGCGCGCACTGCAGCGTCGGTTGTCCGAACGCGGCATCACGCTGACGCTCACGGACAAGGCGCGCGAGTATCTAGCTGAGCGCGGATTCGATCCCGCGTACGGCGCGCGCCCGCTCAAGCGCCTGATGCAGAAGGAAATCCAAGACGCGCTCGCCCTGCGGCTACTCCAAGGCGAGTTCGCCGTCGGCGACACAGTCACCGCCGACGCCTCCGACGGGGGTCTGGCCTTCCGCAAGTCCTGACGCGCGCGCTTCAGTCGAGGTCGCGGAGTTGGTCCCACAAAGATCGCGCCGGGTGCTTTTCCCATCCCGTGCGGACGACCTCTTGTGGATCCGGCGGCTCAATGAAGTAGGAAACCGGGCGTCGGGTTTGCACTGCGATGCGCAGGAGTTCGGGAACCGTGAGCGAGCGGTGACCGCGTTCGAGTCGGCTGATCTGCGTGACCGTGAGCCCGATCGCGGCAGCGAGATCTTTCTGGCGCAGGCCGGCATGGACTCGCGCGGTCTTCACGCGTCGGGCGACGAAGAGATCCACTTCCTCGGTGAACTCGATCAGGGGCGGACGCCGGGGACGCGCCCCGAGTCGTTCCCAGAACGCGTCGTCGTATTTGGTGGCTTCGACGATGGACATGTGTCCTCCGGCACTCGCGCTCAGCGCAAACCATTTGCGCCCAGCGCGAGTACTCGGAAGGGTAGGGGCAGGGTGGGACAGAAACGGCCGGGTCTGCGAGCGAACCGGCGGCGGTTAGCCGCGGCCGAGCAGGGTGACTTGGCAGGTGCGCGGGCGCGCGTGATCCAACTCGACGAAGAAGATCCGCTGCCAGCGGCCAAGGGCCAGCATGCCGTCGCGGATCGGCAGCATGACCGAGGGCGATGACAAGAACGCCGAGCGGATGTGCGCGTAGCCGTTGGGCTGTTCGTAGTCCGCATCGTGAGGCGCTGCGTCGTGGTCGTAGTGGGCGTCTTCGGGGGCGAGCCTCTCGAGCGCGCGCGCGAAGTCGCGAATGAATCCCGGCTCGGCCTCGTTCACGATCACGGCGCACGTTGTGTGCGGCGAGGAGATCAGCGCGAGACCGGCTTCGATGTCCGCTTCGGCGACGATGACGGCGACCTGGTCGGTGATGTCGATGAGTTGGGAGGTCGCGGCGGTGAAGATGGCGATGTCGGCGGAGGCGGTGCGCGTCTCGCCGGTGGTGGTACCGAACGCCGCGACGAGGGACGCTCCCTCACTGCGCTGCATCTCTTTGATGGCTTCCCTCCTGGTGCCGCCTGCGGGACCTCCAACGGTACCCGGCCTGCCGATCATCGCCAACGTCCAATAGGACAGTCGATCAGGCTACCGGACCGGAGGCATGTCCGCAGCGAGGATGTGTTATTGGGACAAAACGGTCGTCTGCGATACTTCCGGCGACCGACAGGGAAGGGATCCGTGAGCGATCGATCGACCGAACCGTCGCACGCCGATGAACTGCTGCAGTTGGGCTGCACATTGGCGCGCGCCGCCGGCGTACTGCTGCTGCAGCGCTTCGCCGCTCCAGGTACCGGCGTGCAGACCAAGTCCACCGCGACCGACATGGTGTCCGACGCCGATCGGGCCGCCGAGGCGCTGATTCTTGAAGGGATCCGCGCCGCGCGCCCGCGCGACGCGATCTTGGGAGAGGAGTCGGGAGAAGCGGCGGGAAATAGCGGGTTTCGTTGGGTCGTGGACCCGCTCGACGGAACGACCAACTTTCTTTACGGCATCGGCCAGTGGGCCGTGAGCATCGCGTGCGAGGACGCCACGGGCCCGCTTATCGGGGTGGTGTACGACCCAGTTAGGGATGAGCTGTTCGCCGCGGCGCGCGACGGCGGCGCCACCAAGAACGGCAACCCGATCGCGGTCAGCGCCAAGACCGATCTGTCGAGCGCCCTCATCGCGACGGGGTTCTCCTACCGCCCGGCGGAGCGCGCGGCCTCGGCGGCACTGCTGCCGGCGGTCTTGCCGGCGGTTCGCGATATCCGGCGCGCGGGCGCGGCGGCCTTGGACCTTGCGTGGGTCGCCTGCGGCCGCCTCGACGGCTACTACGAGTCGCCTATCGAGTGGTGGGATATCGCGGCGGGGGTGCTCCTTGTCCGTGAAGCGGGTGGAAGGACGGCGCAGGACTTGGTCGACGGGGGTGGGGTCGGGGTCGTCGCCACGGCTCCGGAGATCTTTGAGCCGCTGCGCGCGCTGGTGGCTTCCGCACGTGGGCTTTGAGCGTGACCCGGCGCACCCCTTAGGATGCGCGCGTGGAACAGACCCAGCACGACTTATCCAAGGCCCAAGTCTTCATGGACAAACTTGGGCTCGTCATCGAAGAAGCGACCCTGGAGCGGGTTTCTGCGACCATGCCGGTTGAAGGGAACACGCAGCCTGACGGATTCCTTCACGGTGGTGCGACGATGTCGCTGATCGAATCGGTTGCGTCCCTCGCCGGCGCGCTGCACGCAGGCTGGCCCGCCAAGGTCGTGATGGGGCAGCTCCAGACCTGTAACTTCCTTTCCACTGCGACCGAAGGCCACGTGCGCGGGACTGCGACCCCGGTACACATAGGGCGCTCGTCACACGTCTGGGACGTGCAGGTCGTCGCGGTCGAGACCGGCAAGAAGGTTGCGGCGGGGCGGGTGACGCTCGCGGTGCGCGAGCGCAGGTTGGACTCTCGACAAGACTAGACTTGGCAGGACGCATGAGACCTGGAGGTGGCACGCATGACCTGGCTTGACGAGATGGGGCTCGCGCCCGGCAAGAAGGCGCGGCTGCACCGGATCTTCTACGGAGCGGGTTCCGGCAACGGCATCGGGGTCTTTCTCCCGGTGGACCAGGGCCTCGAGCACGGCCCGCGGGACTTCATCCCTAACCCTGAAGCGGGCGACACGCGCTACTTGTTCAAGCTGGCGAAGGAAGGGAACTTCAACGCGCTGGTGTTGCAGGTCGGCCAGGTTTCGAAGTTTGCATGGGAGTTCGCGGGCGAGGTTCCGCTCATCATCAAGATCAACGGCAAGACCGAGATTCCCTCGGATGCCGAGGCTTTCAGCCCGGTGACCTGCACCGTGGAGGAAGCGGTTCGCCTGGGGGCGGACGCGATCGGGTACACGCTGTACGTCGGATCGCCACGTCAGGACGAGGATTTCATTCAGTTCCGCGAGGTGCGCGAGGAGTGCGAGCGCCTGGGCATCCCGTTGATCTGCTGGAGCTATCCCCGCGGGACTGCCGTCGACGAGAAGGGCGGCCGCGACTCGCTGTACCAGATCAGCTATGCGGCTCGCGTCGCTGCCGAACTTGGGGCCGACGTCGCCAAGATCAACTTCCCGAAGTCGGGGCCGAGCAAGAACTCGCCGAAGCCCTACGACACGCTCGACCTCTCCGGCGCAGAAGCCGCGCGCCACGCGATCTCCTTTGCTCCGCGGACCCCGATCCTTATCTCGGGCGGCTCAAAGGAGGGCGACGATGCGATCATCGACAAGGCGCGCCTGAGCTTTGAGGCCGGCGCAAAGGGTCTGATCTTCGGACGCAACATGTTCCAGCGTCCGTTCGCCGAGGCGGTTGCCCTGTGCGAGCGGCTGCACGATCTGGCGGCGAAGTTCGGCTCGTAGCGGCCCACGTAGTTTACAATCCTGCTTCTGTCCGTTTCGGGGGTGTGCAATGTCGGTTATCAAGACGATCGATCTCGTAGGCGTGTCGACGGAGTCCTGGCGGGACGCGGCGCAGGCTGCGCTGGCGGAGGCGACCAAGACGCTGCGCGGCATCGAGGGGATGGAGGTCGTAGAGACTTCCGCGGTCGTCGAAGATGATCGCATCAAGGAGTATCAGACCCACGTCCGGATCCGGTTCCGCATTAACCGCTAGGGGGCCGGCGCCTGACTGCCGGCCGCGCGGATTGGTATACTCAGCGGCGTTCTGTCGCGCTGCATGAGTTGTCGCGCTGCATGAGATTGTGACGTTTCTTCCGTCCGGCCCCGTCGCCTGGGCCGCCGCGCCCAGGCTCCAGCCCCTTACCCGAGTGAGTTCCTGATGTCCTCGACCATTCTCGTCGGTACACAATGGGGTGACGAAGGCAAAGGCAGGGCGATCGACCTTCTGGCCGCCGGATGCGATGTCGTCATCCGCTGCCAAGGCGGCGCCAATGCCGGCCATACCGTCATCGCAGGCAACACCAAGCTCAAGCTTCGCTTGATCCCTTCGAGCATCCTGCACCCGGCCGTGCGGCCGATGATCGGTGACGGCGTCGTCGTCGATCCCGAAGTGCTCCTGGAGGAAATCGAGGCTCTGGCTGCGCAGGGGATCTCCTGTGACCGGCTGCTGGTCAGCGGAAACGCGCACCTGATCATGCCCTACCACCGGGTGTTCGATCGGGTGATCGAACGACACTTGGGCCGCAGTCAGCTCGGCACGACCCGCAAGGGCATCGGTCCCGCGTACGCCGACAAGGCCGCGCGCATCGGGCTTCGGGTCCAGGACCTGCTGGACATGAAGATCTTCGCGCAGAAGCTCGCGGTGAATCTCAAAGAGAAGAACGCGGTCCTGGCGAAGGTCTACAACCAATTGCCGCTGGACCCCAAGAAGATCATTGCCGAGTACGAGGACTACGCCGCAAGGCTTGCTCCGTACATCGGCGATACCGGACTCGAGGTCTGGCGTGCGATGCGCGCGGGCGGGGACGTGCTGTTCGAAGGGGCCCAGGGGACGCTGCTGGACATCGACCACGGTACGTATCCGTTCGTGACGTCCTCTCAGCCGACGGCGGCCGGTGTGTGCGCAGGGGCGGGGATCGGTCCTTGCGACGTGGATCGCGTCGTCGGTATCACCAAGGCCTACTGCACCCGGGTCGGGACGGGACCGTTTCCGACGGAGGACCTCGGTCCCGACGGGGACCGCATGGGCGTAATCGGAGTCGAGTTTGGGACCGTCACCGGGCGCAAGCGCCGGTGTGGATGGCTCGATGGCGTGGTGCTGCGCTACGCGACGAGGCTGAATTCGCTGACCGACATCTTCCTCACGAAGTTCGACGTCTTGTCGGGGTTCGAGCGCGTGAAGATCGCGACTGCGTATCGCCACGAGGGCGAAACTTATGAGGAGTTTCCGCCGCACCAGTCGATCTTTCACAAGTGTGAGCCGGTCTACGAAGAACTCGAGGGTTGGTCCGAGGACATCTCGGGCGTTCGCGAGTTCACTCAACTGCCGGCCGCGGCGCAGCGGTACGTCCGCAGGGTCGAGGAGATCGCCGGGGTGCCGGTGAACTGGATCTCGGTCGGACCCGAACGAGACCAACTGGTCCACATGCAGCGCCAGACCGCGCCCGCATGATGCGCGTTCTCGTGGTCGGCGGCGGCGGGCGCGAGCACGCGCTTGCCTGGAAGCTCTCGTGCGACCCGGGGGTAGACAAGATCTTCGCGGCGCCGGGGAACGCCGGGATCGCGCAGATCGCGGAGTGCATACCGGCGGACGTTGCCGACGTTGCCGACGTTGCGCGCGTGGCCGAAAGTTGCGGCGCCGAGCTTGTGGTTATCGGACCGGAAGTGCCGTTGGTGGCCGGACTGACCGACGACCTTCAGGCGCGCGGCTACGCGGTGTTCGGGCCGACGGCGGCCGCCGCGCGCATCGAGGGCTCGAAGGCGTGGATGAAGCAGATCTGCGCGGCTTCCGGGGCTCCGACCGCGCGCGCGGAGGCGTTCACCGACGCGGCTGCCGCCGTCGCGTTCCTCGACGAACTCTCTCCTCCCTACGTTGTGAAGGCCGACGGTCTCGCGGCCGGCAAGGGAGTTGTCATCGCGCAGGATCGTGCGCATGCGGTCTCTGCCGTCCGGGATTGCCTGGTGGGCCGAGCCTTTGGTGAAGCCGGGGACACCGTCGTGATTGAGGAGTTCCTCGAAGGCGAGGAGTTGTCGCTGTTTTGCCTGACCGACGGCACCACGGTGTTGCCGCTCGCCGGAGCGCAGGACTTCAAGCGCGCCTTCGACGGTGACCTGGGTCCGAACACCGGCGGGATGGGTGCGTACTCTCCGGTTCCGCACATGGGCGACGACATCGTCGAGCGCGCGGTGCACGAGATCTTCGTTCCGGTTGTTCGTCAGATGGCGGCCGAGGGCGCGCGCTTCCGCGGGTTGCTCTACGGCGGGCTGATGGTCGGACCGCAAGGCCCCAAGGCGCTTGAGTTCAACTGCCGTTTCGGGGATCCCGAGACGCAGGTCGTCCTGCCTCGTATGCGCGGGGACTTTGCCGAGATTCTGCTGGCGTGCGCTGAGGGGAATCTCGCGGGTCAAACGTTGGAGTGGACGCCCGAGGCGTGCGTGACCGTCGTGCTGGCGTCCGGCGGGTATCCGGGCGACTACCGAATAGGCGTGCCGATTCGCGGACTGGAGGCTGCTTCGGCGGTGCCCGGCGTCATGGTGTTCCACGCGGGAACCGCTGAGCGCGACGGCGAGATCGTCACCGCCGGCGGCCGAGTTCTGAACGTCACCGCGCTGGGCAAGGACATCGCCGAGGCGCGCGCGCGCGCCTACGCGGCCGCAGCGCTGATCGAGTTCGAAGGCAAGCAGCTCCGCGGTGACATCGCGTCGCGCGCGGCGAGCATGGAGGGGTCGGCGTGAGCGCCAAAGTCGGCATTGTGTTTGGCAGCCCGTCCGATCAGGACAAGATGGCCAAGGCCGGGGCCGTCCTGGAGCGGTTCGGTGTCGAGTTCGAGATGGAGGCCATGAGCGCGCACCGCAACTTGGCGCGCGTACAGGAGTTCGTCGGAGGCGCCGAAGCCCGCGGGATACAAGTGTTCATCGCGGGCGCGGGTATGGCCGCGCATTTGCCGGGAGTCGTCGCGGCCATGACGCCGCTTCCCGTTATCGGCGTTCCGCTGTCGGGAGGTTTGGCCGACGGCCTCGACGCGCTGCTGGCGATCGTGCAGATGCCGGCAGGGGTTCCCGTCGCGACGGTCGCGGTGAACGGCTCGGCGAACGCAGCGGTCCTGGCGGTGCAGATCCTTGCGACGGGGGATCCTGCACTTCGAGAGAAGCTTCGTGAATACAAGGCGCAATTGGCGGAGGGGCTAAGGCTGTGATTCCTCGTTACACGCTTCCGGAAATGGGAGCAGTCTGGGAAGAGCGCTCGAAGTATCGTCGCTGGACTCAGATCGAGTTGCTGGCGGTGGAGGCTTGGTCTCAACTCGGGGTTGTGCCGCGGGAGGACGTTCAGACGATTCGTGATCGGGTGCAGCCGGTCGACCCGGCGCGCGTCGACGAAATCGAAGAGCGCACGCAGCATGACGTGATTGCGTTTCTGACGGCGCTCGGCGAGCCGATCGGCCCCGCGTCGCGGTGGATTCACTACGGAATGACGTCGTCGGACCTGCTCGACACGGCACTCGCGCTGCAGCTGCGCGAGGCCGCCGACTTGCTGATCGCCAAGACGCGCTCTCTGCTCGGGATCTTGAAGGAGCGCTCGCTGGAGTTCCGCGACACGATCTGTGTCGGGCGTTCCCACGGCGTGCACGCGGAACCGACAACGTTCGGGCTGAAGATTGCCGTATGGGCTTTCGAAGTGCGCAGGGATCTGGAGCGACTTGAACGTGCGCGCGCGGCGGTGTCGGTCGGCAAGCTCTCCGGACCGGTAGGCACCTACGCAAGCATCGACCCCTTCGTCGAAGAGTATGTCTGTCGCGAGTTGGGACTGAGTGCGGCGGAGGCAGCTACGCAGGTTGTGCAGCGCGACGCTCACGCGGAGTTCGTCGCCGCGTGTGCCGTGACCGCCGGGACGCTCGAGAAGATCGCGGTTGAGATCCGGCATCTGCAGCGCACCGAGGTGCGCGAGGCTGAGGAGCCGTTCGGCGCCGGGCAAAAAGGCTCCAGCGCGATGCCGCACAAGCGCAACCCGATTCTGTGCGAGCGCATCACCGGACTGGCGCGCGTGGTGCGCGCGGCGGTCGGACCTGCAGTCGAGAACATCGCGCTGTGGCACGAGCGCGACATCTCTCATTCCTCGGTCGAGCGCGTGATCTTGCCGGACGTCACGATCGGCCTGGACTACATGTTGCATCTGACCATCAAGGTCGTCTCGGGGATGCGCGTTTTCCCCGACCGCATGCGCGCGAACTTGGAGTCCACCGGCGGACTGGTCTACTCGGCCGCCGTATTGCTTGCTCTGGTCGAGGCGGGCCTTACCCGTGAAGACGCGTACGCGAGCGTTCAGCGCGCGGCGATGAAGACCTGGGAAGAGGGGACTCCGTTCCGCGAGACTCTGCTGGAGGAGGACGCGGTTTCCCGGAAGGTCGACGGAGGGCTTCTCGACCGGATCATGGACCCGCAGAAGTACTTAGTTCACGCGCACACTGTGTTCAAGCGCGTCGAGGCAATCGACGCCGGGGAGGATCGATGACGTTCGCGGGGTTGGATCTGATCAAGCAGGGCAAGGTGCGGGACCTATATCGCACCGACGATGGGATTCTGATGGTCGCGTCAGATCGCATCAGCGCCTACGACGTGGTGCTGCCCACCCCGATCCCGGACAAGGGCAAGGTGTTGACCGGACTCAGCATCTTCTGGTTCGACCTCTTGTCTGACGTCGTGGACAATCACCTGCTGTCGACCGACGTGGGCGACTTTCCGCCCGAGGCCAAGGAGCATGCCGAGGCCTTGCGGGGTCGCACGATGCTGGTGCGCCCGGCGGAGGTCGTGCAGATCGAGTGTGTGGCGCGCGGATATTTGAGCGGATCCGGGTGGAAGGAATACAAGGCTTCGGGAACGGTGTGCGGGATCTCGTTGCCGTCCGGCCTGCGGGAGTCCGACCGTCTGCCCGATCCGATCTTCACGCCGGCGACAAAGGCCGACACGGGCCACGACGAGAACATCACCTTTGATCAGGCGTGTGAAATCGCGGGGCGAGCGACGATGGAGCGGTTGCGTGATTTGACTCTCGGTCTGTACACGCAGGCCGCTGCCTACGCGCTCGAGCGAGGGATCATCATTGCCGACACGAAGTTCGAGTTCGGAGTCATTGACGGCGAGATCGTCTTGGTCGACGAGGCCTTGACGCCGGATTCGAGCCGGTTCTGGCCGGCGTCTGAGTACGTTCCCGGCGGCGCGACACCGAGCTTCGACAAGCAGTACGTGCGCGATTGGCTCGACGCCTCCGGGTGGGACCACACGCCTCCGGGTCCGGATCTTCCTTCGGATGTCATCACGAACACCCGGGCGAAGTACGTCGAGGCGTATGAGCGCCTAACTGGGGAATCATTTGCGGAATGGACGGACCGATGAAGCTGTGCGTAGCGATCGACGTGATGCTGAAGGACGGCATCCTTGACCCTCAGGGCAAGACGGTCGAGGAGCATCTTCCCTCCCTCGGCTTTACCGGCGTTGCAGCGGTTCGGATCGGAAAGCACATCGAGTTGGAGATCGAAGCGGATTCGCGCGAGCAGGCGGCCGTTCAGGTCGAGGAGATGGTGCGCAAGCTTCTGTCCAACCCCGTGATCGAGGACTTCAGATACCGGTTCGAACCCGAATGAGCGATAAGCCGCGCACGGGGAGCGTTCGGCTGATGGACGCGATGCCCCGGCCTCTGTTGGTTGTTTTCCTCGCATTCTCCGTCGCAGCGCTCGCAGCGGTTGTCGTGCTGATGTTGCGCCCGGTCGCGGGGGGCGTCGCACTGCAGGATCGACGGCCACCGCCCCGGGGGGACTTCTCTCACGGGGTCGGGTCATTGGCTCCGGCCCCTGTTCCGTCCGTCGTCCCGACGCTGTCGCCCGCGTGTTCCGCGGTGTCGGGAACCAGGTTGGTTGCGGGCGGTGACGGAGTTCTCCGGCTGCGCTCGGCGTTGAAGGAGATATGCGGGTTCGCCGCGGGCGGGGTTGCGGTCGAGGTGACCGAGGCGATCGCGGGCCTCGACGGTGCCACTTTGCGCTTCGGGGGTTTCGACGTGACCGGGGCGGAGTCGACCGCGGACTTCACGACTCGCACGGTGTGGCTCAACATTAAGTTCGGTCTGCGCAGGACGCCGGTTGTTGAACTGGTTCCGGTCATCCTTCACGACGCGTGGCATCTGGCGCGCGCCTCCTCTGAGGTCACTGCCGAAGAGGAACTGGGCGCGCGCCGCGCGGAGGTCGAGGCGTGCCGCCAAGTGATCCCAATCTCGAAGTGGCCGCGCTGGTGCGAAGACGCGGACGATCTGACCCGTTTGCCGCGTGAAGACGCCCTGCGTTTGTTGGTCTCCGCCGGGTACGCCCGATGAGCGATATCCTTTGCGCGTCATGAAGGTCGGCGTCGTCCAATTTCCGGGTTCCAACGACGAGCGCGACGCCGTTTGGGCGGTGCGTCGCCTCGGCGGCGATGCTGAGTTGCTGTGGCACGGCGATTCGTCGTTGCGCGGCGTGGACGCGGTGCTTCTCCCCGGCGGGTTCTCGTACGGCGATTACTTGCGCTGCGGAGCCATCGCTCGTTTCGCGCCGGTGATGGCCTCGGTCGCCGAGTTCGCGCGCGCCGGCGGACCGGTTCTGGGGATCTGCAACGGCTTTCAGATCTTGTGTGAGTCAGGGTTGCTCCCCGGCGCGTTGACGCGAAACGAAGGCCTGAAGTTTCTTTGTCGCGCCCAGTCGGTGCGCGTGGAGCGCAACGCCGGTTTCGTCGACGCGGAACCCGGCGACGTGTTGGTCATCCCGATCAAGCACGGCGAGGGACGCTACGTCGCCGATCCGGAGACGTTGCGGCGCCTCGAGGACGGAGGGCAGATCGTCGTGCGTTATTGCGACGAGAACGGCGAGGTCGTTGCGAGCGCCAACCCGAACGGTTCCCTGGGCAACATCGCCGGCGTGTGTAACGAAGCCGGCAACGTCGTCGGCATGATGCCGCATCCCGAACACGCCGTGGACGCAGCGATCGGATACGGATGCGACGGTGGAGTCGCTGTGCTGCGCGGCTTGTTGCGCGCGCGCGCCGGGACGGAGACGCGATGAGCCTCGAACAAGCCCTGACTCTCGCGCTGACCGCCGACGAGTACGAGCAGATCATCGCGACACTCGGCCGTGAGCCGACGGCCGCCGAACTCGCGATGTACGCCGCGATGTGGTCCGAGCATTGCTCCTACAAGAGTTCGAAGATCTACCTGAAGACGCTGCCGACCGAAGGCCCCGCCGTCATCATGGGCCCGGGTGAGTCGGCCGGCATTATCGACATCGGCGACGGCCTCGTCGCGGTGTTCAAACTCGAGTCGCACAACCACCCGTCTTTCGTCGAGCCGGTTCAGGGCGCCGCGACCGGCGTCGGCGGGATCGTGCGCGACATCTTCGCGGCCGGCGCGCGCCCCGTGGCGATCCTGGATCCACTGCGTTTCGGCTCGCCCGACGAATGGCGCACGCGCTGGCTGATCGACGGCGTCGTTGCCGGGATCTCGCAGTACGGCAACTCGATCGGGATTCCCACGATCGGTGGCGAGGTGAAGTTCGACCCTTGCTATCAGGGGAACCCCCTCGTGAACGTGATGTGCATCGGCATCGGAACCATCGACACCGTGCAGCGCGCGCGCGCCGAGGGCGAGGGCAACGTGGCGCTGCTCATGGGGTCCAAGACCGGACGCGACGGGATCGGCGGTGTCAGCGTGCTTGCTTCCCGGCCGTTCGACGCCACGGCGGAGGCGAAGCGCCCGAGCGTGCAGGTTGGGGATCCGTTCACCGAGAAGGTGTCGATTGAAGCGTGTTTAGAACTCGGCGCGCGCGGGTTGCTCGTCGGGTTGCAGGATCTCGGCGGCGCTGGATTGTGCTGCGCTACGAGCGAAACGGCGTCGCGCGGAGAAGTCGGGCTGCACGTCGATCTCGATGCTGTGCCGCTTCGCGAGGCCGACATGGAGCCCTTCGAGATCCTCACGAGCGAATCTCAGGAGCGCATGCTCGCCATTGTGCGTCCCGAGGACGTTGAAGAAGCCGTCGCTGTTTGCACTAAGTGGGAAGTGCTCGCGACGCCGATCGGGACGGTCAAGGCCGGCGCCAACCTTACGGTGGTGTCGCATGGTGAGGTGGTCGCCGACGTGCCGGCGCGCTCTCTGGCCGACGACGGGCCGACCTATCACCGACCGATGGCGCGCCCGGAGTGGATCGACGAACTAAACGCGCGCGATCCGCTCTCCCTGCCTGCCCCGGCCGATCTAGGTCGCGCGCTGCTGGATCTGCTCGCAAGCCCGAACATCTGCTCGAAACGCTGGGTCTACGAACAGTACGACTCGATCGTGCAACACAACACTTTGGCCGGCCCCGGCGGTGACGCTGCGGTGATCCGGATCGAAGGGACATCGCGCGCGCTCGCGATTTCGACCGACGGGAACGGTCGCTACTGCCAACTTGATCCGCGCGTCGGCACGATGCTCGCAGTCGCCGAGTCGGCGCGCAACGTTGCGTGCTCCGGCGGACGGCCGGTTGCCGTCACCAACTGCTTGAATTTCGGCAACCCCGAGGACGCTCAGGTCATGTGGCAGTTCTCAGAGTCCGTCGCAGGCTTGGGCGAGGCCTGCCGCGCGCTCGGGACTCCGGTTACCGGAGGGAACGTCAGCTTCTACAACAAGACCGACGAAGTTCAGATCCACCCAACGCCGGTCATTGGGATGGTCGGGATCCTCGAGGACGTTTCGGATCGAGTCGGTGTCGCGTGGAACGAAGGCGACGCGATCGTTGTGCTGGGAGAGACGCGCGCGGACCTCGGCGGCTCGGAATGGACCTGGGCCGCGCACGACTTCCTTGGAGGGTTCCCTCCGTCGATTGATCTCGCGGCCGAGGGAAGGTTAGTGAATCTGCTTTGGGAGCTGGCCCGTCGGGGAATGGTTACCGCCGCCCACGACTGCTCCGAAGGCGGCCTCGGGGTCACGCTTGCCGAGTGCGCGGTTGCTGCCGGAGTCGGCGCGCGGCTCGAAGCCGAGACCGGGGACCTTGCTCCGCACGTCTGGCTGTTCTCCGAGACCGGCGCGCGCGCCGTCGTCGCGACGCGTGACCCCGATGAGGCGGTGCGCGCGGCCGAGGCTGCGGGAGTGCCGGCGCGCGTCCTTGGATCTGCCGGCGGAAACGTGCTGGACATCCCGGGCGTCCTGTCACTCGACGTCGCCGCACTGCGCGAGGCCTACGAGGGGACGTTCCCAGCCCTGATGCGCTGAGAGGGGCATGGCAACATCAGACGAGGACAACCACCAGGGGCCATTAGGCGTGAAGGAAATCCGCTTCCCGGGACATGCGGTCGGTCGGCTATACGTCGGCAGTAGGTTCGTTCCTGCCCAAGGTGTAGTCACGATTCCGGAGGACGATTCCGTCCGGCTCATTCTCTCCAGGCGTGCCAGGCCTGAAGATCTTCGGCTCTTGGGTCCGACCGACCTTCATGGGCTCACCGTGGACTCCCACAAGCAGGGCGATCGACTTCTCGAAGTGATCTCGGCGTTGCGGGGCCTGCGTTCCCTCGTAATGACCAACTGCGCCGTAAGCAGTCTGGGTTTGCGACACCTCGAGGGCCTTCCAGAGCTATCGCAGTTGAACCTCTTCAAGGCCAGGCTCGACGATCTGAGCTTGCCCTATCTGTCGCTGCTTACTTCGTTGCGACGGCTCTCGTTGGGGAACAACCGAGTGAGTGACGGCGGTCTGGAGAGCCTTGGTTCACTGCAACTTGTCGAGATGCTCGACTTGTCTGGGACTTCAGTCCTTGGCGACGGTCTTGTTCACCTGAGTTGCCTTCCGCGCCTGGCGGAATTGCATCTCTCGGGAACTCCTGTGGGGGATGATGCGCTGTGCGTGCTGGCAGGCTTCCCCGCTCTATCGACCCTCGTGGTTTCAAGTACAGGAATCACTGCGACCGGACTCCTTGGATTCAGACCTGCGGGGAGGGTTCAGGTTGTGGGGGTCAAGATGACATCCGAAGAAGCGGACGCATTGCGGGCAACTCGTCCCGAGCTTGTGCTCAACGGCATCAGCCGCGGCAGAGCGGGTGTCGATGTCGCACGCAAGGTCGGTTCCTCCAGCATGGTGGACATGGTGGATGCCGAAGACATCGAGGTCGACCGGGGCTCGCGGGCGCTTCTGCTGGACTTCTGGGCTCCATGGTGCAAACCGTGCACCGTTCAGGATCGAGCCCTGCACGAAGCGAGGGAGAGCCTCGGAGTAGACGTCCTCAGGGTGAATGTGGAGGAGTTCGGCGAAGTGGCGGGCCGCTTCCAGGTCAGCGCACTGCCCACCCTGATTCTCATCCATGGCGGTTCTGAACTCTTGCGTCTCGTAGGATCCCGCTCCGCTGCCGAGGTCACCGCCGAAGTCTCCCGATACCTCTGACGGCGGACCGCTTGAACCACCATGCGGGATGCTGCTTTGTTGCTCGTCGGGCGTGAAGCGTTCAGTCTCGCCGAAAGCGGAAGAGTAGGTTCTGAGGCGCCGACCCTGCATCGTCCAGTCGCGTGAGCCGGCCTCGCGTTCCGATTACCCACGGTTCGTACTCTCGTCCTGCGAGGTACTCGAAGAGGTCTTTTGCCGTCGTCGTTTGTGCCGAGCCCCAATAGACGTCGGTGACTTCGCAAACAATGGTGGGATGCCAGGCGTCGAGGATCTTCCCGGCGCCGGTGAGCACGTCGAATTCCCCCCCCTGCACGTCCAGCTTCAGGACGTCAACGCGCGTGACGCCATGCTGCTCCGCAAAGTCGTCGAGAGAGACGACCGACACCTCGAGGTCCTTCGTATTGGATGCCGGGTCAAGCAGGAGCGAACCCCAGCCCGACTCGCCCGGGACATCCACGGCGCGAAAAGTTGCCTTGCCCGTGCGGTTTCCGACTGCGGACGCCACGGATGTGAGATTGGAGAAGCCGTTCAATGCCGCGTTTTCTTCAAGGCGCCGGAGGTTCGACGGAACGGGTTCGAACGCGAACACGTGGCCGGTCGGGCCCACCACCTTGGCTGCGTGGATTGCGTAGTAGCCGACATGAGCGCCGATATCCATGAAGACGTTTCCCGGCCGAAGTTCTCGCAACAGCAACGACAGTTCACGACGCTCGTACAGCCCAAGGCCTCCAGGGTTTGCACGCGGTCGCCCAGATCGACGCGCATGCGAACTCCCGTCTTCAGGGCGAGGTCGATGGTTCCGGCTGCCGCCCTGAAGACGCGCGAAACTCCGCGTGCGGCCCCGGGCGGAGACATTCGCTCGAGTCCGGGTCTGAGCCGCAGCAAGAAGCGCTGGAGTGAGGTCATGTGTTCCACGTCGGCGAGGATCGTAACTCACAGCCTGCAGCGGCCTGCGGCGCCGCGCCCCGTACAGCGTGTCGGAGACACACGCCCTCTTTGGAGATCCGTCCGGAGCTCTTAGGTCGGTCGATCTTCGTTCCGATATGTGTGCAGACGGTGCACACATGTCGGAAAGGGACATGCGAAAGATCAATGACGGCCGAGAAACGCCGACTAAGTAAGCGAACGCTCGGAGACTCCGCGCGCGCGCGAGACTTGAAGAGGTAATCGGTTGGCCAGGAGAAGCAGCGCACAGGCGGTCGAGATCGAGCCGCGGCGAACGCGGCGTGCCTCGACCAAGGAGCAGACGGGGAACCGGCTGGGCGATCTTTTGGTGCGCAACAAGCTGGTGTCCCAGCGCCAGATCGCCGAGGCTTTGTTGCAGCAATCCTCGTCGGGCAAGCGGCTGGGTCAGCTCTTGGTGGATCTTGGCGCCTTGGACGAGCGCGATCTAGCTCGTGCGCTCTCCGAGCAGATGGGGGTGCCGCTGGCCGACCTGCGGACTCAAGCTCCCGAGCCGTCGGCTCTGGAGCGAGTTCCCGAAGCGGTCGCGCGCTCGACGACGTCGATTCCGATGCGCATCGTTGACGGCATTCTCGAGGTGGCGGTTGCCGACCCCTCGAACCGCGAGATTGCACACCAGCTTGCCGTGGCCGCAGGACTCGACGTCCTTTTGATGATTGCGCCGTCTGGCGATATCCGGCGGGCCATCGACAACTCTTATCGCGCGCTCGCTGATGTCGAGCAGTTCGTCGATCAGTTTCAGGCAAGCGATGTCGGCCGCCGTACCGAGACGTCGCTGCAAAAGGCGATCGTGCAGGATGCCCCGGTCGTTCAGATCGTCAACCTCGTCATCATCCAGGCCCTGCGTGATCGCTCGTCCGACATCCACATCGAGCCGCAAGACGGCCGGGTGCGAGTGCGTTTCCGTATCGACGGGGCGCTGCACGACATGCTGGAGTTGCCCGGAGACATGGCGCAGGCAATCGTCAGCCGCGTCAAGATCATGGCGAGCATGAACATCGTCGAGCGCCAGCGCGCGCAAGACGGACAGATCGCGATGGAGGTCGAGGGGCGACCGATCGACATTCGAGTCTCGACGACGCCGACTATCTGGGGCGAGAAGACCGTGCTGCGTCTGCTCGACAAGGGGAAGTCGCTGCTGTGCCTCGACGACCTTGGGATGCCGAAGTTCACCCACGATACGTACTCGAAGCTCATCCGCTCGCCGTTCGGCATGGTGCTGTGCGCGGGACCCACGGGGAGCGGTAAAACCACCACCTTGTACGCATCGGTCAACGAGATCAACCAGACCGAGCGCAACATCATGACGATTGAGGATCCGGTCGAGTACGTCTTCCCGTCGATCAACCAGATCCAGATCAAGGAAGCGGTCGGAGTCACGTTTGCCGGCGGGTTGCGGGCGATCTTGCGACAGGACCCCGACATTATCCTGGTCGGAGAGATCCGCGACGCCGAGACGGCGCGGATTGCGACGCAGGCTGCACTTACCGGACACTTCGTGCTGTCCTCGCTGCATGCCACCGACGCGGCGACTGCCTTGCACCGCTTCATGGACATGGGAATCGAGCCGTTCCTGGTGGCTTCGTCGGTTCTGGCCGTGCTCGGGCAGCGACTCGTTCGCCGCATCTGCCCATCGTGCAAGACCCGGTACGCGCCGGCGGCCGAAGAACTGGTGTTCTATGTCGAGGCCGGAGGGAATCCCAAGACCAAGTTCTGGCACGGTGCGGGGTGCAACTTCTGTGCTCAGACCGGCTACCAAGACCGTATCGGGGTCTACGAATTGCTACGCGTCACCGAGGCGATGAAGCAGATGATCCTCAAGGATGCCTCGCACGAGGAACTCCGCTCCCTGGCGCAAGACCAAGGAATGCGTACGCTACGGCAGGAAGCGTTGAGGCTGGTGGCCGAGGACACAACGACGATCTCGGAGGTTGTTCGGGCCATCTACGTCCTCTGAGGAGTGGGGGCCATGTCCCGATTCAGTTTCATCGCACGGGCCGAAGACGGAACCGAGGTCAAGGGCCAGATCGAATCCGATACCTTGGCCGGCGCGCGTCTGAGTCTCGCCGAGCGCAAGCTCGAACCCATCGAGGTGCAAGAGAAGAAGAGACTGTTCTCCTTCGAGATCTCGAAGAAGAAGATTCCTCGCACCGACATCATGCACTTCTCGCGGCAGCTGGCCGCGTTCATCCGCGCCGGGATTCCGATCTTGGATGCGATGGAGGTCATCGGCGAGGAGTCCGGCAACCCCGCGCTTCGCCAGATGCTTCGAGAGGTGCGCGAGGCCCTTCGCGGGGGGTCGACTCTGTCGGCAGCGATCGGGCAGCACGGCCGCCACTTCCCAACGTTCTACGTCGACATGCTGCGGTCTGCCGAGATGACAGGGCATCTGGATCAGGTTCTCGATCAGCTCTCGCGCTACATCGAGCGCGACCTCGAAGCCCGACGCAAGATCCGCTCTGCGCTGGCCTACCCCATGGTCATCTTGGTGATGAGCGTGGTGACCGTCGTGATCCTGACAGCATTCGTGTTGCCTCGGTTCGAGAAGTTCTTCGAGTCGCTCGACGCGCAGTTGCCGCTGACGACACGGATGCTGCTGTCATTCTCGCGGTTCGTCTCGCACTGGTGGTGGGCGTTGTTCCTCGGGGGCCTGCTCTTGGGGACGGCGCTGTATCTGGCGGGACGGACGACGTGGGGCCGTGAGTTGAAGGACAAGTCGCTGCTGCGTTTCCCCGTAGCCGGAGAAGTCGTTCGTTACTCGATTCTGGAACGCTTTTGTCGGATCCTGGGCTCGATGGTCCAAGCCGGTGTGCCCCTTCCCGAGGCCATGGAGGTTGTGGCCGAGGGAACGAAGAACATCGTTTACGAGCGAGGCTTGGCGGCTGTCCGCAACGCGATGCTGCAGGGCGAAGGGATTTCGCGCCCGATGGTGCGCAGTCAGTTGTTTCCGCCCTCGGTCACTCAGATGGTCCGGGTCGGCGAGGACACGGGAACCCTCGACGAGCAGTTAGCGACCGCGGCGGCTTTTTATGACCAAGAACTGGACTACAAGATCAAGCGATTGACGACGCTGTTCGAGCCTGTCGTCATCATCTTCATGGGGCTGGTGGTTGGGTTCGTGGCGGTGGCGCTGATTTCGGCGATGTACGGCATCTTCAACCAGACCGGCAAGATCTAATGTTTCGGCGGCGCGGGTCGTGCGGCGAGGCGGGAGTCACTCTCGTCGAGGTGCTCGTCACGGTGGTGATCCTCGGCATGGCGTTTGCCGCGATCGTCGGCGCAATGGGCACGTCGATCCTCGCGTCGGACATCCATCGCAAACAGGCGACATCGGAGGTCGTCCTTCGTGACTACGCCGAAACTCTGGCGGCCGCGTCGTACGTCACGTGCGGAACGACGTCGTCTTACGAAGCGGTGTCGTTCACGCCGCCTACCGGATTCACGGTGTCGGTCACAGCCGTGGAGTACTACACGTCCGCGACACAGACCTTCGAGTCGTCCTATGGGACGTGTCCGGTGTCGGACTCGGGGTTGCAGCGGCTGTCGCTGAGAGTGGTGTCCGACGACGCGCGCGCGACCGAAACGCTGCAGATCGTCAAGCGGAGTGTGTGATGCGTCGCGACGAGGGATTCACACTGGTCGAGCTGGTTATCACAATGGTGATTCTGGGGATCATCGGCGCAGCCATCTCGACCGCGATCGTCGTGGGCTTGCGCACGACGGACGCGACGCAGACCCGACTCGCGCAGTCCCATGATCGGCAGATGACTCCCGCGTTCTTCATCACGGACGTGCAGAGTTCCGACGACGTATCTCTGTCGGACACCACTTGCTCGGGCGTGATCCCGGTCGTGCGGTTCCAATGGACGGACCAGGGCGTCGTCAAGGTAGCCGCGTACGCGATCGTTGCCGCGGAGAACGAGCGACAACTGCGCAGGTACTACTGCGAGGACTCGGTTGTGATCAACACGAGTTCCGTCGTTCACAATCTGTCGGTATCGGTGAATCCCGTTTTGGTGTGTACGCCCGCGTGCCCGGGCACCTCGACGCCGTCGAAGGTGACGCTCACGATTACCGATACCAGTGGCGCCTCGTTCGACGTGGTCGGCTCGCGGAGGGTCGGATGAGCCGGCGGCCGTTCCGCGGAATCCTGACGCTTCGGCGAGCGCGCGCCGGCAGCGAGGAAGGGATGGCGCTCGTTCTGGCGTTGGTCTTCCTTTCGCTGTTCGGCATTGCGATCGCGTCGCTGCTTGGATTCGCCGAGGCCAGTTTTCGCACGACGATCGCGGTGCGCGAGCAGCGTGCCGCGGTGTACGCCGCCGAGGGCGCGGTCCAAGGCGGGATCAACAGCATTCGTGGGAACTTGGCCCAGGGGCAGGACCCGGCGGGCGGCGGGACGTGTACATCGTTCTCCCTCCCGTCGACGAACGGCGTGTCGGCGACCACGACGTGCACCGGGCAAAGCGGGAGCGGAACGATTCCGGGTCCCAACCCCAACAACCACCCGCCGAACGCGATCCTGACGCTCAGCACGGACTCGACGGAGAACGGGATCGAACAGGCTGCTGCTGCTTCGAGCCTCGCCGTCAGCGGGCCGGTCTTTTCCCACTCGAACATCACGGCTAGCGGACTGCTGTCGACGATAGCCGTGACGGGGCAGGTCTCGGCGGTCGGGGACTGTTTGGGCACCATCACTTCAACGGTCCCCCCCTTGAAGTGCGCCAACAAGTCCGGCGGTGCGGCGAACCCGGCAGACGCGCCGGATCCGGACTACGCGAAGGCCACGGCGTCGGTCCCGACCTATCAGGCTGTGCCGTCGTGCCCGGGTCCTGCGTCGATCATTACGTTCACTCCCGGGATGTACGACGATGTGGTTGCGCTCAACGCGCTGACGAACGGCGCGTGCACGGGCGCTCTGCTGTACTTCCCGGCGGCGACCTCCCCTGCGGGCGTCGGCGTGTACTACTTCAACTTCCGCAACGGAAGCAGCGTGTGGACGATCAACGACGCAACGGTAAACGTCGTGGGCGGGACGCCGAAGAACTGGCTGCCGCTGCTTCCTCGTCCGATCGTTCCGATCCCCGGCGGCTGCAAGCTCGAGACCGACGCCGCCCCGAACGACGGCGTGCAGTTCATCTTCGGCAGGTCCAGTCGCATGGACGTGCAAGCCGGTATGGTCGAGTTGTGTGCGCAACCGGCGACGGCCGACCAGGAGATCGCCGTCTACGGACTCAAGACCGGATCCGGAACCTCAACGGCGGCCGCCTCCTTGGCTGGGTCGCACGATCCCGCTGCGACTTCCGGGTTTACCAACCCCACGCAGGGCGTGACCAACGATGCCTCCTCGGCGTGCTCGACGTCCACGTGCGCCTCCGCGTCGCTCACCGGTTCGAGCGCATACGAGACGCTCCGAGAATTCACGACGACACCGTCGTTGCCCGCAGGATCGCGCATCACGTCCGCGACGCTTCGAGTCGGCCACGAAGAGACGGTTCCACTCTCGGTCGCGAGTCTGACGGCGACCGTCACACCCGGAGGAGGCGGCTCGGCGCTTTCTTGCACGTTCAGCGCCTCTTCATCGCGGACCTTGGGCACGTGCGATCTCTTGGCGAAGGGAATGGACAACGGACCCGGCGTCTTGTCGGGAATGACCGTGCGTTACACAGCCCAGGCGACTTCGCTGCTGAGCACCACCGCTTGGCTGGACGGGGTTGATCTCGCCATCACCTACATTCCTCGGGCATTCGAAGCGCAAGACGGATGCATCGTCGTTCCGTATACGGAGGCGAATCAGGCGAGCGGGACCGCGTGTGCCGTGCTCAAGAGCAGCGGCCTTCTGTCCACGTTGGCAGTCCAGGGGACGGTATACGCGCCTTTGGCGCCGGTAGACGTGGCCGGCCTCAGTTTGTCTGCGCAGGTGTTCGGTCGCGGGGTTGTGGCGCGCGTGGTCCGCATGGCTGTGGCGCCGGCCGGCGGATTCACCGGGTTCCCCGTCGGGACGCCGAGCAACTCTCCGGCGAATGATCGTGTCGTCTTGTTTGTGGCGAGCGTGGGGGGGGCCGATCGGCTGCGCGCGCTGGTAACCTTTGGAGATCTCGGGGGCGTAACACCCGGGGCGACGGTGACCGTGAACTCGTGGAGCGTGCTGAGATGACCGCGTACGAGGTCAAACCCGGACTTAGCATCTATTGTTCGGGGCGTGTTTCGCCGATAGATCTTGCGGGGACTCGGGTAGGTGGAAAGGGGTGGCCGGATTGATAAAGCGCCTAAGAGGGAGGAGCCCGGACGAAGGGTTCACTCTCATCGAGTTGTTGATTGTCATCGTGATCTTGGGCGTTCTGGCTGCGGTCGTCGTGTTCGCCGTCAGCGGCATCACCGATCGAGGGGCGTCGTCTGCGTGTAAGTCGGATTTCAAGGCGGTTGAAACCGCGCAAGAGGCTTACTACGCGAAGAACGGGTCCTACGCATCGAGTGTTGCGGGACTCGTGACGGCGGGACTTCTGCGTTCGGCTCCGTCTAGTGATTCCTACGGAATCACCACCGCTACAACAGGAGTGATCACAGTGGTCAAGCCTGCGGCGACTCCTACCGCGACGGGGACGTCTCTGGCGGGCTGTCCGTAGGGCTTTCGGAGACCGCCTGCGCAGTCGTCGCTTAGCGACGGCGACGCGGGCGGTTTTCTGCTTCCGCAGGTGCCGCCGCCGCGCGCCGAATCTCGCCGGCGTGCGTGCTGCGCGCGAGGGCGTCTTCGTAGGCGACCACGCCGCGCGCCACGAGGTCGGACAGCGACATCTCGAGTGTCTGCATGCCGTCCTGCTGGCCCGTCGCCAGCACGTTGCGCAACTGCCGCGTCTTGCCTTCCTTGATCAGGTTTCGCACGGGGGCGGTCGCTGCCAAGATCTCGAAAGCCGCTACTCGTCCGCCCCCGATCTTTGGAAGCAACTGCTGGTAGATGATCGCGCTGAGCGATCCCGCGAGCTGGATGCGGATTTGTTGCTGGCGCTCGGAAGGAAAGACATCCACGATTCGATCCAGGGCCTGCGACGTGTCGTTGGTATGCAGCGTCGCCAGTACCAAGTGACCGGTCTCGGCGATCGTCAGCGTCGCTTGGATCGTTTCGAGGTCACGCATCTCGCCCACTAAAAGGACGTCGGGGTCCTCACGCAGCGCCGAGCGCAGCGCGCGCTCGAATGAGTACGAGTCCTCACCGATCTCGCGCTGGTTGACCGCCGAACGCTTGTGCTTGTGGACGTACTCGATCGGGTCCTCGATCGTCAGGATGTGGCAGGCGCGGTTCTCGTTGATGCGGTCGATCATTGAAGCCTGTGTCGTGGACTTCCCGGATCCGGACGGGCCGGTCACCAGGATCAGCCCCTGGTTACGCAGAACGAAACTCTCGACGACCTCGGGAAGGCCCAACTCGTCAAACGTTGGGATCCGGTAGGGGATCAGGCGCAGCGCGAGGGCGGCGGACCCTCGTTGCCGAAAGGCGTTTGCCCGGAAACGGGCGACTCCGCGCCAGTTGAACGAGAAGTCCACCTCCTTGGCTCGCTGGAAGGCCGCGCCGAGTTCCCGCGTAAGCGTGCTCAGGATGAGCGCTTCGGTGTCTTCCGGACGCAGTGGCTTCTTGCCGCTCATCGGGACCAAGGCGCCATCCACGCGCATCAACGGCGGGGTTCCCGCCGTGAGCAGGAGGTCGGTGGCACCCTCTTCCATCAGGTCTTGAAGCAGGTGATCGATGGCTTCCGAGGATATCTGGGTGCGCGGGGACTCTGGTTTCGCCATACGGCGCGCATGGTAGCAACCCATCCGGCTCCGATGGGTGCGCCGCGAACACGCAAGGCCGCGATCCGCCGGCCGGGAGGGCAGGCCTGTGACGCTGATAGAATGCTTTCGATGATCGACGATTCTCCCCGTGACGAGTGTGGGCTCTTCGGCGTTTGGGCGCCGGGCGAGGACGTATCGAAGCTTATTTTCTTCGGCCTCTACGCCTTGCAGCACCGGGGGCAAGAGGCGGCAGGAATGGCGGTTTCGGACGGATCCCGGATCATCGTCTACAAGGACCAGGGTCTTGTCGCGCAGGTGTTCGCCGAGTCCACTCTCGCGGCACTGCAAGGGCACATCGGAATCGGGCACACACGCTACTCGACGACGGGTTCCAGCAACTGGGAGAACGCGCAGCCGTCCTTCCGTGAGGTCAAGCATCGCAACAGCGGCGTGGCGTTGGGACACAACGGCAACTTGACCAACACCCTCGACATCGCGGGGCGCACGCACGAGCCGCATTTCGGGCTGCGCGCGACCACCGACTCCGACCTCATCACGGCGTTGCTGGCTCAGCACGAGGGGTCCCTGGATGAGGCCGTCGAGGAGATCATGCCGTTGCTGCGTGGGGCGTTTTCGCTCGTGATCATGGACGAGGAGACCGTGTATGGGGTCCGTGATCCCAACGGCGTGAGGCCGTTGGCGATTGGACGGCTGGCCTCCGGCGGCTGGGTCCTGGCGAGCGAGACCTGCGCGCTGGACATCGTGGGCGCCCAGTGGGTGCGAGACGTCGAGCCCGGCGAGATCGTCGCGATCGACGAGAACGGCCTCCGCAGTCGCATCTACGCGAAGCCGAATCCAAAGCTTTGCATCTTCGAGTACGTCTACCTGGCGAGACCCGATTCCGTGTTGGAGTCCCGGACCGTCCACGACGTCCGTCGAGAGATGGGGCGCGCGCTCGCCGAGGAAGCTCCAGTCGACGCCGATCTTGTGATCGGGGTTCCCGACACCGGTCCTGTGGCGGCCGCCGGTTTCGCCGAGGCTTCGAAGATCCCGTACGGCGAAGGACTGGTGAAGAACCGCTACGTCGGCCGGACGTTCATTCAACCGACGCAGACGATCCGGCAACTGGGGATTCGCCTCAAGCTCAATCCGCTTCGCTCCGCGGTGAAGGGCAAGCGGCTGGTCGTCGTGGACGACTCGATCGTGCGCGGGAATACGACGCGGCAGATCGTCAAGCTTCTGCGGGAAGCCGGCGCGAGCGAAGTCCATCTTCGTATCACGAGCCCGCCGATTCGCTGGCCTTGTTTCTACGGCATCGACATGGCGACGAAGTCCGAGCTGGTCGCCTCGGATCTGGCGGTTGATGAGATCTGTCAGTTTGTCGGGGCCGATTCCCTCGCCTATCTGTCGTTGCCGTCTCTGGTGCGCTCGACTCAGTTGCCTTCGGACTCCTTCTGCCGAGCGTGTTTCGACGGCATCTATCCGATTCCGATTCCCGAGAACGTCGATCAGCTGAAGTTCGCGCTCGAAGAGGCGGACCCGGCGGACGACCGTGAGGCGCGCGGCGAGTGGCGCGCGCAGCAGACCTAGAACGTGGGCGCGCGCGGCAACGATTCCGCCTACCGATCGGCGGGTGTGGACATTGAGGCGGGTGATCGGTCAGTCGGTCTGATTCGCGAGCGCATCGCGGCGGCCGGCGCAACGCGCCCGGAGGTGCTCGGGGCGATCGGCGGGTTCGCCGGCGGGTTCTCTGCCGCGTTCGACGGAATGCGTGACCCGGTCCTGGTGTCGGGCACCGACGGCGTGGGCACGAAGGTCATGATTGCCCAGACGCTCGACCGGCACGACACCATCGGAATCGACGCCGTCGCGATGGTGGTTGACGACATTGTCTGTGAAGGCGGCCGTCCGTTGTTCGTTCTGGACTACATCGCGTGCGGCCGACTCGTTCCCGAGCGGATCGCCGACATCGTCGGCGGGGTTGCCGAGGGGTGCCGGATCGCCGGGGCGGCGTTACTCGGCGGCGAGACCGCCGAGCATCCCGGGGCGATGGGCGAAGCGGAGTACGACATCGCCACGTTCGCCGTCGGGGTCGTAGAGCGCGAACGTATGCTCGGGCCGCACCGCGTGCGCGAAGGCGACGTTGTCGTCGGTTTGGCGTCCAGCGGTTTGCACGCGAACGGGTACTCCTTGGTGCGGAAGATCATCTTGGACCGAGATCTCTCCCTTGGGGTCGCGGTGCCGGGATGCGAAGGGACGCTGGGCGAGGAGTTGCTGCGCCCGTGCCGGATCCATGCGCCGGCGGTTCTGGCCGCCGAAGCCGCGGCGGAGGTGCATGCCGCCGCGCACATCACAGGCGGCGGGCTTGTCGACAACGTGGCGCGCGCGCTCCCGGACGGCCTCGGCGTACGCCTCGACGCGCGCGCATGGCGACGTCAGCCGATCTTCGATTTCCTCCAGGCCGAAGGCGGCATCTCTGAAGGCGAGATGCGGCGCGTGTTCAACTGCGGGCTTGGGATGGTTCTTGTCGTTCCAGAGCCGGCCGCAGCGACCGTCGTCGACGTTCTGCGCGCGCATGGCGAGACCGCTTCGGTCGCCGGCCACGTTGTGGCCGGCGAGGGAGTCGTGATCGAGGGATGAGCGCGCCGGTGGATTCCGGGCCGGGACGCAGTGTCCCCGAGGTGATCCGCCGCGCGCGCCTCGGAATCCCGGTAGCCGGTTTCGCCGGGGCGATAGTGACGATCGGCGTGGCGCTCGTGTTGGCGCCGGATTACGACGTCGTGCCCGACGGGCTGTTTGAAGCTCATCATCTGACGGCTTGGGAGCCCGCGTTCTCGGCGATGTTGGCGGGACTTGCGGTGTATACGATCTTGCGTGAGTACTCGGCGCACCGGGTGGCCGCGCGATTGGCCGAAGAGCATCGCGTTGCTTCGCACTTGGCCGAGCTCGATCAGATGCGAGGGGATGCTGTGGCGTCGGTGACGCATGAGCTGAAAACGCCGCTCACCTCCTTGCTGGGATACGCGATCATCTTGCGCAAGCGCGCGGCTGATCTGAGCGCTCAGCAACGCGACGAGTACATCGCGGTGATGCAAGAGCAAGCGGAGCGCATCCTGCGTCTCATCGAGGAGTTGCTGCAGTCCTCGCGCCTGGAGAGCGGCAAGAGCCGGTTGCGGCGCGCGCCTCTGGATCTCGCCGCCGTTGCCGGAAGGGTTGCTACGGAGTTGGCGGCCGCGCGCGACAGGGAGATCCTCGTGGAGACCCCTTCTCACGATTTAGGGCTCTACGGCGACGAGGCTGCCATGGAACACGTTGTGACGAACCTGGTCGACAACGCGCTGAAGTACTCCTCGGGGACCGTGCGCATCGGGTTGTTCGAAGGCGACGGCGAGGTGTTGCTGACCGTGGCCGACGAGGGCGAAGGGATTGACCCGGAGGAGTTGCCCCACATCTTCGAGCGATTCCAGCAAGCGTCGAACGCGCGCGGGCGGGCCAGCGTCGGCCTCGGGCTGTACATCGTGCGCAATCTCGTGAGCGCGCACGGCGGACGGGTGTGGGCCGACTCCAAGCGCGGCAAGGGCACGACCTTCACGATCGCGCTGCCGCGCCGTCGCGACGGACGGGGCTAGAGCACGCCGAACAAGCGCGCCGGTTTCTCGATCAAGTCGCCCAGGTAGCGCAGGAACCGTCCGGCTTCTGCGCCGTCCACGATCCGGTGATCGAAGGTCAGTGCCAGGGTCATCACATCGCGCGGCACGACCTCGTCCTGAACAACCCACGGTCGTCTCGCGATCACCCCCACCGCGAGGACCGCGCACTCGGGGTAGTTGATGATCGGGGTTCCCGATTCCATCCCGAACGATCCGATGTTGGTGATCGTGATGGTCGAACCGGTGAGGTCGGCGGGACCGATGCGGCCGGCGCGCGCCGCCGCGACGAGGCGGGTAACCTCAGTCGCGATCTCGAAAACGTTGAGTTGATCCGCGTCCTTGATTACCGGTACCAGCAACCCGCGCTCGGTGTCGGTCGCGATGCCGACGTGGTAGGCGCGGCGGACCACAATCTCGGTGGCTTCCTCGTCCCAGCGTGAGTTGATGAGCGGATGCCGGTGCAGTGCCGCCACCAGCGCCTTGATCACGATCGGCAGCGGGGAGATCTTCTGTTCGGCGGCCTCGGGTGCCGTGCTGAGGTCCCGACGCAATTGGGTGAGTTGAGTCGCGTCGATCTGCAGCCACTCGGTCACGTGCGGAATGGAGAACGCCGAGCGGACCATCTTCTCGGCGATCGAGCGGCGAATTGCTCGCACTGGAATCCGCTCGTCTTCGGCGCCCTCCACGACGCGCGCGCGGGGTGCGCGCACCGAGGAGACCGCGACCTCCGCGGGGGCGTCCGATGGGCCGGCGGCGGCCGCATTCTGTACGTCCTCACGCGTGACGCGCCCATCGGGTCCGGTGCCGGCGACCGTGTCGACGTCGATGCCCAATTCGCGGGCCAGTTTGCGCACCGGCGGCGTGGTGAGTGCCCTTGCGGAAGGCGTTTGCGCCCCGGGCTCATCCGAATCGCGCTTGCCGATGCGACGCTGCTTGCGCCGCATCGGCGGGCCGTCCTCGGGTCCGTAACCGACGAGTACTTCTCTGCGCCCGGTCTGTGGGGCGTCGGAGGCCGTTCGGATTGTGATCAGTGTTGCGCCGACGTTCACGCGCGCGCCGACCTCTCCGAACGTCTTCTCCACGGTGCCCTCGTACGGCGACGGAATCTCGACGATAGCCTTCTCGGTCTCGACCTCGACGAGAGGTTGGTTCAGCGCGACGCTGTCGCCTTCGTGAACCAGCCACTGGACGATCTCGGCGTCGGTCAGACCTTCCCCGAGATCGGGCAGTTTGAACTCACGTACCTCGTCGGACATTAGGCTTCCTCCAAGTCCCTCGCCGTGTGGCCATCAGTAGTTGAGCACCGCATCGACGGCGTCGAGTACGCGGTCCAGATCCGGGATGTGCAGGTCTTCGATCTTTGCCGGCGGGTACGGAATATCCCAGCCCCCGACGCGAAGCACGGGTGCATTCAGCGAAAGGAAGTCGTCTTCCGCGATGCGCGCGGCTAGTTCCGCCGCGAAGCTGCCGGTTACCGGCGCCTCGGTCACCACGACCGCGCGCCCCGTCTTTCGCACGCTAGTCATGATGGTCTCCAGGTCCAGCGGCATGAGCGAGCGAAGGTCGATCACCTCGCACGAGACGTCGTCGCGCGCGGCCTCGCGCGCGGCCTCTTCGACGGTGCGAACGCTCGGACCGTAGGTGATGATGCTCACGTCGGTCCCTTCGCGGACGACGCGCGCGCGCCCGAGCGGCAGTCCGCCCTCGATCGGGAATTCGACGTCCTCACGGATCCAGTAGCGGCGTTTCGGTTCAAGGAAGATCACCGGGTCGGGGTCTTCGATCGACGCGACCAGCAACCGGAACGCGTCCGACGGCGTTGCGGGCGTGACGACCTTCAGCCCGGCGGTGTGCGCGAAGTACGCCTCGAGTGATTCCGAGTGGTGCTCGACGGCTCCGATGCCGCCGCCGTAGGGGATTCGCACGACCATTGGAAGAGCAATCTTGCTCATTGTGCGCGAGCGATATTTCGCAAGGTGGCTGATGATCTGGTTGAACGCCGGGTAGGTGAACCCGTCGAACTGAATCTCACACACCGGCTTGAAGCCGTATATCGCCAGGCCGATCCCGGTGCCGATGATGCCGGACTCCGCCAGCGGTGTGTCGAACACGCGCTGCTCGCCGAATTCCGCCTGCAAGCGGTCGGTGATCCGGAAGACGCCGCCCGCAGGGCCGACGTCCTCCCCCATGATCAACACGCGGTCGTCGCGTCGCATGCAGTAGCGCAAGGCTTCATTGAGGGCCTGTGCCATCGTGGCCGCCGGCATCAGATCCCTCCTTCGTGTTCGCGTATGTACGCCTGTTGCTGGCGTACGAGCGTGGGTGGCATTTCGTTGTAGACGTGTTCGAACAGCAGCTTCGGATCCAGTGGGCCGGCGCCGACGATATCGCGGCGAAGTTGCGTGGCTGTTCGGTCACCTTCGTCATTGCACTGCTGAACGAACTCCTCGTCCAGCACTTGCTCGGTTTCGCAGTAACTTCTGAACCTGGCGAGCGGATCGAGTGCTTCCCACTTCGCCAGTTCTTCGTTGCTGCGGTAGCGGGTGGGATCGTCGGCGGTGGAGTGCGGTCCGCGCCTGTAGGTGAGCGCCTCGACCAGCGTCGGGCCTTCACCGGCGCGCGCGCGCCGCAGTGCCTCGCGGACCACGACGTAGCACGCCAGGACGTCGTTGCCGTCTACTCGCACTCCGGGGAATCCGTATCCGAGCGCCTTGTGAGCGATGGCGATCGCCGCGGTTTGCTTGGCGAGCGGAACGCTGATCGCGTACTGGTTGTTCTGGCAGAAGAACACAACCGGCGCGCGCCACACGCCGGCGAAGTTACAGGCCTCGTGGAAATCGCCTTCGGACGTTGCCCCGTCGCCGAAGCACGCGATCGTCACGCAGTCTTTTCCATCGAGCTTCGCCCCCTTCGCGAACCCCACAGCATGCAGTGCTTGCGATGCGATCGGGACCGAGTAGGGGGCGAAACGGTGCTCGCGGTAGTCCCACAGTCCTCCGTGCCACGTGCCTCGGAACAAGTGCATGATGTGAGCCGGGTCGATTCCGCGCGCCAGCGCGAACCCCAATTCGCGGTAGGACGGGAACACCCAATCCTGGTCCTGCAGCGCATACGCGGCGCCGATTTGTGCCGCCTCTTGTCCAAGAGATGGCGTGTAGACGCCGAGTTCGCCCTGGCGCTGCAGGTTCGTCGATTCCTGATCCACGCGGCGCGTCAGGACCATGAGCCGATAGATCTCGCGAAGGTCTTGTTCTTTCAGCCCGACGTCGTACCCGTGATCGGGAACGAGTGTGCCGTCCGGCCGCAAGATCTCGACCGAATCGGCCGGCAACGAGGCCGGATCGACGAATCCCTTCATCGGTCCCTCCTGTACCCGACGGGATCGCCGCCGGGTAGGTCGGCTCTCGGCGATACGCTCACCGGCTTGTGGCCGGTGCGAACTCCTTCGACAGAGCGAAGGATGCGGCGCCTTGAGTTCACATCGTTGCAGCGTTCAGAACCGCCCGTCAACGAGCGGTGGATTCATCCACGTCCGAGGACCACGTGCGGCAGAAGATCGAGCTGCCGCAAACGTCTCTCCAGTTCGTCACGTCCGACTTCGAAGGCGCGCGCAAGTTCGTCGATGTCGAAGTGGCTTGGATCCTGCGTCCCCACGGCACGTGCGATCCACGGATCGGGAATGAGCAGTTCCGCGGCGAACAGGTCGGCTTCGTACTCCAACTCGTGAGTTTCCCAGGTTCCTGCGCGCAGATGCGGCTGCGCGCCGTGCAGGACGTGGTGTCCGATCTCGTGAGCCAGACGCCACCGCCGGCGCGCGCCGGCGATTCGCTCGCCGCTGACCAGTCGAGTGCGTCCGCGCGCGGGAGCGCTGAGCGCGTCCCAGGTGTCCGGCGATAGATGCCACGGGCGTTCGTGGTGGATTCGAAGGTACGCCAACACACGTGCGAGATCTGTCGGAGGTTCCTTTTGTGCCGCGTTCTTCAGGATCCCTCGGACGATCTTCTTAAGATCCTTCTCCATTGCGGCGGAGTCTAGCCGGGAGCCGTGCCGTCTTCCAGGGCGCGAGCACCGTGGCGGATGCGCGCTTCCGCTAGACGGTCGGCGGCCTCCCCCGGTGTGATTCCCGCCGCGCGCGCGCGCTCGAACACGTCGCGAAGCGTGATGGCGATCGCCTCGGTCTTGGCGCGCGCCCGTGCCTCGTCGTAGCCGTGAAGCTCGTCTTCGACGTTGATGAGGCCTCCGGCGTTGATGACGTAGTCGGGCGCGTACAAGATCCCGGCCGCGGCGAGCGCGCGCCCGTGCTCCGGCGTCGCGAGTTGGTTGTTGGCGGCTCCGGCGACGGCGCGGCATCGCAAGGTCCCGAGCGTGTTGTCGGTGACGACCGGCCCGAGTGCGCACGGCGCGAGGATGTCGCACTCGGCGGCGATCGCCGAATCCGCTTCGACTGCGCGCGCGCCGATCTCCTCGGCCAGGGCTTTGGCGTGTTCGCGGTTTATGTCGCAGATGCTCAGGCGCGCGCCGGTTCCCGCGAGCGCGCGCGCCAGCGCGCCCCCGACCTTGCCGACCCCCTGGATCAAGACGTGGCGCTTCTCCAGGGACGGATCGCCCCATAACTCCTGCGCGACGGCAGCAAGTCCGTGAAGCACTCCGTGTGCGGTCATCGGAGACGGATCCCCGGAACCGTGCGAGGTCCCTGTGACGTAACGCGTCGTTGTCGCTATCAGGTCAAGGTCTGCGACCGTCGTTCCCGCGTCGGCCGTGGTGAGGTATTTCCCGCCGAGGCGTTCGACGTGCCGACCGTAGGCTTGGAGCAGATCCGGAGTCTTGTCCCGGGCGGGGTCGCCGATGATCACGGCCTTGCCTCCGCCCAACGCGAGGCCGGCGGCTGCGGCCTTGTAGGCCATGGCCTTGCTCAACCGAAGGACGTCGGTCAAGGCGGCATCTTCGCTGGTGTAGGGCCATATTCGGGTTCCCCCGAGGGCCGGTCCCAGCCGTGTTGAGTGAATCGCGAAGATTGCCCGAAGTCCGGCAGTGGGTTCGTGTGCGAACACGATCTGCTCATACTCGCTGCCCAGCCGATCAAAGACGCCCACGCTCGTATGGTATCGGGGCCTCCCACCTGCGCAAACAAGGGAGGCGCAATCCTTGACGAAGGCGTAGGATCGAGGCGTCACAAAACGCGAAGGTTGTCGTTTTTGGGGATATGAGCTAAACCCGGCGCGGAAAGTGACGAAACACCTGTAGAAGGATACGCAGAGGCACCTGAAAGGGACATCGGGCGGTTCGAAGGGGCCACCCGGCAAACCCCCCGAAAGGGCCATTGTGTTCCAAGTGGTAAAGGCCCGATGCTAGGGCAACGTGATACATACCGCGGCAGAGCGGGACACCGATAGCCGCCAAGGAGGGAGGGAATACATGAAGCGCGACCAGTCATCTGGAGAGACGCTGCTTACTCCGGCGGAGGTTGCTGCGCTCTTCCGGGTGGACCCGAAGACGGTCACCCGTTGGGCGAAGGCCGGGAAGCTTAGTTCGATTCGGACCTTGGGCGGTCACCGCCGTTACCGCGAGTCCGAGGTAATGAGTCTTCTCGAGGGCGTGGCTACTCACAACAGCTAAGACGCTGTCGTGGTTGCGTCCGACGAGCAACTTCCCTGGGCGAGAAGCGAGAGTCTCACCCGCAAACCTCGTCGATAACTCGACGGGCCTGAAGCGCGATTGCGCCCAGGCCCGTCGTTCCTTTTGGGGCCTTTCTTCGCATCCTGGGTTGCCGCGCGCCCCCCCGGCGGTTATTCGGCGCCGACCGACCCCGCGATGCCGGGGCCGTTGGCCCCCGACGGTTCCCTTATCATGTGATGGACTAGCATCATCCTTCTCGCATGAACTCGATCGGTTATGGGGGTAGAGCCTCGATGACGAAACGCTGGGTTTGTACCGACGGAAACGAAGCAGCCGCGACGATCGCCTACAAGCTCAGCGAAGTCATCGCGATTTATCCGATTACGCCCGCTTCGCCCATGGGGGAGTTCGCAGACGCGTGGGCTGCGGCCGACCGGCCGAACCTGTGGGGCCTGGTCCCCGAGGTCTTCGAGATGCAGAGCGAGGCCGGTGCCGCTGGGGCCGTCCACGGCGCGGTGCAAAAAGGCACGCTCTCCACGACCTTCACTGCGTCCCAGGGCTTGCTGCTCATGCTGCCCAACATGTTCAAGCTCGCGGGTGAGTTGACCCCTGCGGTCATCCACGTCGCGGCTCGAACGCTCGCGACCCACGCTTTGTCGATCTTCGGTGACCACAGTGACGTGATGTCGGCGCGCACCACCGGGTTCGCGATGCTCGCGTCCTCGTCGGTCCAGGAAGCGCACGACATGGCCTTGATCGCGCACGCGTCCACAATCCGCGCACGCGTGCCGTTCCTGCACTTTTTCGATGGATTCCGTACTTCGCACGAGGTCAACAAGATCGAGATGATCTCGGACGAGGACATCGCGGCGCTTATCGACATGGACGCGGTGCGCGCGCACCGGGCTTGGGGACTGTCCCCCGACCGGCCCGAGTTGCGTGGGACTGCGCAGAACCCCGACGTGTTCTTCCAAGCGCGCGAGGCCGGCAACCCCTGGTACTTGGCGCTGCCGGGCATCGTGCGCGAGAAGATGGATCTCCTCGCCGAGCAAACCGGTCGTCGCTATAACCTCGTGGACTACGTCGGCGACCCCGACGCCGAGCGCGTGGTCGTGTTGATGGGATCGGGAGTCGGCGCGGCCGAAGAGGCCGTCGCTGCCTTGCGCGCGCGCGGCGAGCGCGTCGGCGTGCTGAAGGTCCGGCTGTTCCGTCCGTTCCCCGCGCGCGAGTTGATCGACGCGTTGCCGCCGTCGGTGCGCTCCATCGCCGTGCTTGATCGCACCAAGGAGCCCGGTGCGATCGGCGAGCCGCTGTATCAGGACATCATCACGGCCCTTGCCGAGGGGCAGGCTGCTGGAACGCTGCCGTTCTCGTTCCCCCGGGTGATCGGTGGGCGCTACGGCTTGTCGTCCAAGGAGTTCACCCCGGCGATGGTCAAGGCCGTCTTGGACGAACTCGCCAAGCCCGAGCCGAAGAACCACTTCACCGTCGGCATCTTCGACGACGTGACGCACACGAGCCTGGAGTTCGATCCGTCTTTCTCGACCGAGGACGACGCGACTGTGCGTGCGGTGTTCTATGGGCTCGGCGCGGACGGAACCGTCAGCGCCAACAAGAGTTCGGTCAAGATCATCGGAGAGGACGCGGGACTGTTTGCGCAGGGCTACTTCGTCTACGACTCGAAGAAGTCCGGCTCGGTCACGGTTTCGCACTTGCGGTTCGGTCCGAAGCCGATCGAGTCGACCTACCTGATTGATCGCGCGAGTTTCGTCGCGTGTCACCAGTTCGGCTTCCTGGATCGCATGGACATGCTCAAGCTCGCGATGCCGGGCGCGGTGTTCTTGCTCAACAGCCCGTACGGTCCCGGCGAGGTGTGGGAGCAGATCCCGGTCGAGACGCAGCAGGACATCATCGACAAGGGGCTGGACCTTTACGTCATCGACGCATACAAGGTTGCCCACGAAGCAGGGATGGGTGGGCGCATCAACACCGTCATGCAGGCGTGCTTCTTCGCGCTGTCGGGAGTGCTGCCCAAGGACGAGGCGATCGCCGAGATCAAGAAGTCGATCGTCAAGAGCTACGGCAAGCGTGGGCAGGCGGTCATCGATCAGAACTTCGCCGCCGTCGATGCATCGCTCGCGGGGCTCCACCGCGTCGCGGTCCCAGCCGAAGTCGTCGGAACGCGTCGCCGTCGCCGTGCGGTTCCCGTCGAGGCGCCCGACTTCGTGCAGCGCGTGACTTCGCGCATGCTCATTGGTGAAGGCGACCTTTTGCCCGTGAGCGCGTTGCCGCCGGACGGGACGTTTCCGGTCGGTACGGCGAAGTGGGAGAAGCGAGGGATCGCGCAGGAGATCCCGATCTGGGACGAGAGCATTTGCATCGACTGCGGCAAGTGCGCGCTGGTGTGCCCTCACGCGGCGATTCGTATGAAGATCTTCGATCCGGCCGACGCCGCAGGTGCGCCCGCCGGCTTCTTGATGAAGGATTTTGCCAACAAGCAGGTTCCCGGCAAGAAGCTGACCATTCAGGTCGCGCCGGAGGACTGCACCGGGTGCACGGTGTGCGTGAGTGTGTGTCCGGCCAAGAGCAAGGAAGATCCTTCGCACCTGTCGATCAACATGGAGCCGATCCACGATCACTTGGATCGCGAGCGCGAGAACTGGGAGTTCTTCCTGACGATTCCCGAGGTGGATTCGACGTTGGTCGCTCCCGGGACGATCAAGGGTTCGCAGATTCGACAGCCGTTGATTGAGTTCTCCGGTGCGTGCTCGGGGTGCGGCGAGACGCCGTACTTGAAGCTCATGACGCAGTTGTTCGGCGATCGCGTGATCGTGGCGAACGCCACGGGTTGCTCGTCGATCTACGGCGGCAACTTGCCGACCACACCGTGGACGACCAACCCGGAAGGCCGCGGCGTCGCGTGGGCGAACTCGCTGTTCGAAGACAACGCGGAGTTCGGCCTGGGGATGCGCGTGGCGCTTGATCGCCAAAACGCTTTCGCCCGGCAGTTGCTGCGTGAACTGGAGCCGGCGATTGGGTCCGACTTGGTGCGCGAGATCTTGGAGGCGTCGCAGGAGAGCGACGCCGACATGGCCGCGCAGCGTGCGCGCGTGGCGCGCGTCAAGGAGTTGCTCGCCGGAGTCAACGGCGACTCGGCCGCAAAGGCGCGCGACCTAGCCGGCCTGGCGGATGAACTCGTTCGCAAGAGCGTGTGGATTGTCGGAGGCGACGGCTGGGCATATGACATCGGCTACGGCGGACTGGACCACGTGTTGAGCACGGGCCGCAACGTCAAGGTCCTCGTGCTCGACACTGAGGTGTACTCCAACACCGGCGGTCAGGCTTCGAAGGCCACGCCGCGCGCGGCCTCGGCGAAGTTCGCGGCGCAGGGCAAGGCTACGGCCAAGAAGGACCTCGGTGTGATGGCGATGGTGTACGGCAACGTGTACGTAGCGCAGATCGCGATGGGCGCCGACGACATGCAGACTGTGCGCGCGTTCACCGAAGCCGAAGCGTGGCCCGGACCGGCGCTGATCATCGCCTACAGCACGTGCATCGCCCACGGCTTTGAGATGGAGGACTCGATGACCCACCAGAAGGACGCGGTGGCGACCGGGTACTGGCCGCTGTACCGGTACAACCCGGCGCGCGCCAAGCCTTTCAAGCTCGACAGCAAGCCGCCGACCCAGAAGGTGCGCGATTTCGCGCTGGGTGAGACGCGGTTCGCGATGGTGTCGAGGGACGATCCGGCGCGCTTCGACGATCTGATCGGTCAAGCCCAAACCGACATCGAGGACCGGTGGGCGTTCTACGAGCATCTGGCGAACATGGAGCGCGTGCCCCGCGGAGAGGTGCCCGAAGCCTAGGCGCGCGCTAGGCGGTTGATCAGGAGTGGCACGGTTCGTGCCGCCTCGGAGGTGCTTGCCGGCGATCAGGATTCACCTGACGCGCCACGAGTTCCCCCCGTTCTGGTGTAGCTCCGGCGCCGTCTGTGTCGCCAAACCGACACCAGAAAGGCGAGACGTCGGAAACGGGAAACGGCGCAGGCCTTGTGGGGCTGCGCCGCTGTGTGGCCAGGGACAGAATCGAACTGTCGACACCGGGTTCTTCAGACCCGTGCTCTGCCAACTGAGCTACCTGGCCGGAACCGCGGATTTCTTGATTCCGCAGGTCAGAGCGGGCGTGAGGGGACTTGAACCCCCGACCTTCACCTTGACAGGGTGACGAGCACTCCAGACTGCTCCACACGCCCTAGAGTTCAAGCACTGTACCAGCAGGCGGGTTGTCCCTGCACGCTAGATCCGGCGCGCGCGCCCGCTCCAAAACGGCTCCCTCAGCTCCCGCTTGCGGACTTTGCCGTTGGGGTCGCGCGGGAGCCGGTCAACCAGGTCAACTGTGCGTGGGCACTTGAAGTGCGCCAGGCGCGCTCGGCAGAACTCGATCAACTCGGCCGGGCCGGCCTCGGTCCCCGGGCTTGCTTCGATGATGGCGTGAACGGACTCGCCCCACTCCTCGTCGGGGATCCCGATCACCGCTACGTCGGCGACGCCGGGGTGCGCGTGCAGGACCGACTCGACCTCGGCCGGGTAAACGTTCGCGCCTCCGGTGATGATCACGTCTTGGCTTCGGTCGGTCAGGTACAGATAGCCGTCCGCGTCGAGCGTGCCGATGTCGCCGACGGTAAAGACGTCGCCGCGCCAGGCGCGCGCGGTCTTGTCGGGCGCTCCGGCGTATTCGAACCGTCGGCCGTCGGCCGGCGAGAAATACACGAGTCCGGTTTCACCCGGTGCGGCGTCCTTGCCGTCGTCGTTCAAGATGCGCACGGTCACACCCGGGAGCGCGCGCCCGACGCTTCCGGGGTGTGCGAGCCACTCGCCGGGCGAGATCAGCGCGGCACGCCCTTCGGTGGTTCCATAGAACTCCCACAGCGTGCCTTCGGGGAAGAACTCGAGCGCGCGCCGTTTCACTTCCTCGGGGCACGGCGCGCCGGCGTGAAGGACTCGTCGCAGTGACGACAGGTCGGCGTCTCGTCGCTCCAGACGCAGGATTCGCGCGAGGTGGATCGGCACCATGAAGGTCCACGTGACGCGCTCGCTCTCGATCAGCGCGAGTGTCTGCGCCGGGTCGAACCGTTCGGGCAAGACCACCGTCTGTCCGGCCTGCAGAGCTTGACAAGAGAATGACAGTGGAGCGGTGTGGTAAAGCGGCCCGCAGACCAGGTGGACGCCGCTCGGGTCGTCGACGCCGAACAGCGCGAGGTGGCGCGGGATCCCTTCGAGTTGTACGCGCGCGTCCAGAGGCGCGCGCACAACGGCCTTGGGCCGGCCGGTGGTTCCCGAGGTGTAGTGGCGAAGTGAGATCGGAGCAAGGTCACGCGCGCCCGGCGGCGGTTCCACCGACGCCGCAGCGACCAAAGCCCGGTACTCGTCCAGGGGCATAGAGGGTAGGTCCGTGAAAGCGAAGTCGCTCTCGACAACCAGGACGCGCGCGCGCGAGTCTTCGACCAAGTAGTGAACCTCGTCGCGCTGCGAACGCCAGGGCACTGGAACCACGTCGGCGCCGAGCAAAGCGGCGCCGGCCGCGATCTCGTAGAACTCGACGCTATTGCGCAGCGCGACGGCCACCGCGTCTTCGGCTACGACACCGCGCTCGCGAAGGACGTTCGCGGCGCGGCAGGCGCGCGCGCAGAGGTCGGCGAAAGACACCCGATCGTCACTGGTGACCAATGCGGTTCGTTTGGGTTCAAGCAGGGCGCGCGCGCGTAGTCCTAGATTCATCGGAGGCAGGGTACGCACGGTTGGGCGGGAGTGCATTCGGGCGCGCGCGGGTGGGAGACCCGGCGAACTTTCGAAAGGGGGAAAAGGGGGAAAGGGGATAGGGGATTTTGAGTTCCCGTGCTAAGTTTGAGTGGTTCATCCAAGCTGTCCTGCGTGTGAGGGAGCCCATGACGCAGCGTCGGATCTTGTTGGTGTCGCGAGCGGCAGTCGCAGGGGCTGCCGTGTTCTCTCTGGTCGCGTTCCCGGGCGGCGCCGGAGCGGAAGGCGCCGATCCTGCCCCGAAGGCGGCGGCGATCTCCAAGCAGGCCTGGTACACGGCCAAGACCAGCAATGCTTTCCCGGCTGTCATCTTCCACGAATTCCCACCCGGGCTCATGTGCCTCGTCGGACCCGAGGCGTGCAATGACCAGGCGAACGCGGTTACTCAGCCGGTAGAGGATGCGATGGTCGGCATATCGATTCCGGGTGGGCCCGTGCAGCCGGTGGCTCCGGCAACGATCCCGGTCGGGCTGCTGGGCGGCAAGCTCCGCTACGCGACGGTGATGAAGATCGACACAGAGCCCCTGCCGGAGAACTTCGCGATCGACCGGTTTGATCTGGTGCTGCACGAGGACGGGGCTGCCTACGCGATGGAGTCCCCGGCATTCCGTTCTTTGGTGCGTACGTTGATCGGTCAGTACGTGGACGAGCCGTCCTACGAGCCTTTCCAGGCTTTCTTTGAGAGCATTGTTGCCCAAAAGACGGCGCTGGCGTCGGTGGAACCGACCGGCGTTGAGGCGTGCGCGGTCACTGGGTCCTGGACTGAGGGTGACAACCAGGATGCCGCAGGGCTGCCCGAACGCGAATGCGCGTTCGGCTCCAACGGGGTCAAAGCCGCCGACGGATCTTGGACCTTCGACCTAAGTGTGATGGCGCGCGCGTGGGCCGACGGCACGATCCCCAACCAAGGCGTGTACCTGGGTCCCATCACTGCGCAGAACCTCGAGTACGGGGACCCGGACTACTCGACGAACTTCCTGCTCTCGTTCGGCAGCAAGGACGCGGCCGAAGCAACGCACCCGGCCCTGCGAGTGTCTTACGTGGAACTTCCCGCGGAGATCGAGCCGGACCCGACGCCTTCGTTCGAGCCGGTTCCCATTGGTGATCCGGTTCCCTCGTACGATTTCCCGACGACTTCGGTCCCCACCACCGTGTCTCCTCCCGTGAGGGGGGGTCCGATCGCGCTGGGGCCGACGCTCCCGGTCGGCAAGCCCTTCATCCCTGCACGCATGTGGCTGGCCTTCCCCCTCGGGCTGGTGGCTGCGGCACTGTTCTCGCGCGGACTCGGTTCTGAAGCCGAGCCGGCTTTCGCGCGTGCCGGTGGCGCGCTCACCCGCCTGACGGGCGGGGATTCGTGAAGGCAGTACTCGACGTACTAGTCATCGGGCTCCAGAACGGAGCCATCTATTCTCTCGTGGCGCTCGGGCTCGTGCTCGTCTACAAGGCCACGCGGGTGCTGAATTTCGCGCACGGCGAGGTGGGTACGACCGCCGCGTTCGTTGCGTGGGTGCTCATCGTCGGCGGCGACACAGAGCGCGGTGCGCTCACGCCGGGCGCTCTGTGGTGGGCCGCGATCCCGGCAGTGGTCGTTGGAGTGTTGCTGTCGATGGGAGTCAGCACGTTGATCGGCCGTCTTCGCGGAAGCTCGGCGGTAACATCGCTGGTTGCGACGGTGGCGATTGCGTTGCTGCTCGTGGCAACGCAGCTCGGGTTCTTTCGCGCACAGGCTCGTCGATTCCCGCGGTTCGTCGAAGGCTCGCCGTGTTTGCGCGGAGCAGCCGACGGAACGTGCGCGCGCGAACTTACGATCGGCAGCATTGTGGTTTCTTGGCACACGTTGATCATTCTGGCCGTGCTCGGAGTGACGTCGTTGCTGCTTGCCGCCTTCTTCCGTACGCGATGGGGAACGGCGCTGCTGGCGATGGCGCAGGATCCTTACGCCGCCGAATTGCAGGGGATCTCGGTGCGGCGCATGACGATGCTGGCGTGGGGAATGGCCGGTGCGCTTGCGGCTATCGCCGGGATCCTCGGTGCAGGCGTGTTCAATCAGTTGACCCCGGGGTTGATGCTGGGGACGTTCCTAATTCCCGGCTTCACCGCGGCAGTGCTCGGCGGCATCACGTCGATGGCCGGTGCTGCAGTCGGCGGCATCGTCCTTGGGATCACCGTTGCAGCGGCGAACCAAATCGTGCAGAGCCTTAGGTGGAACTTGCCCGGTCCTCCGCACGTCGCGGTCTTGTTGGTGTTGATGGCTGTGTTGCTGGTGCGTCCACGCGGCCTGTTGGGGAAGGAAGCGTAGTGCGGGTTCCGCAGATCCGTGGCGCGCGCGCGGGAGTCCTCGTCGTTGCGGGGGCGGCCGCACTGGCGCCGCTGCTGGTTCCAGAGGTGTTCTTGAACGTCGCTTCTCGCGCGATCTTGTTTGGGATTGTGGGCTTGTCGATCAACGTCTTGATCGGATACACCGGACAGGTTTCGCTCGGCCACGCGGCGTTCGTCGGCATCGGCGCGTTCGGTGCAGGGTTCGCGCAGACCGAGATGGTGTTGCCGTTTCCCGTCGCGCTGGTGTTCGCAGGGCTGACCGGCGGCGTCGCCGCGGTTGTGCTCGGTGGTGTGGCGCTGCGCGTGCGCGGCTTGTACCTGGCGCTGGTAACGCTCGCATACGGGATCTTCGCTCAGGAAGTGATTTTCAACATCCGGTCGCTGACGGGAGGCGGAGCCGGCATGCCGGCTCCGCGGCCGAGTTTCGCTACGGGAAATCTGGCCTACGCATACATGTGTCTTGGGTTGCTGGGTGTGGCGATCGCGTTCGACCGGCGCTTGACGAGTTCGCGTGCCGGACGTGCGATCCAGGCGCTGCGCGACGACGAGCGAGTCGCGGCGTCGTGGGGCGTCAATGTGACTGCATACAAGTTGCTCGGCTTCGTCATCTCAGGCGCGATGGCGGGGATTGCGGGTGGGCTGCTTGCGTCGGTCGAGCAGATCGTGGCGCCGTTGGACTTCGCATTCACGTTGTCCCTCACGTTCCTGCTGATGGCGGTTATCGGTGGCGTCGGTAGTCGCGCCGGCGCGGTGGTCGCGGGAGTCTTCGTCGCATCTTTGCCGACACTGCTCGATGCCGCGCACCGCAACATTCCGTTCCCTCCGTTCAGCGTGCTGAACGCTTCGTTCTCTCCGCTGGTTGTCGCGCTGCTTGTGTTGATCGGCTTCCTGTTCTTCCCCGGCGGTTTTGCTGAGGTCGGCAGGACGATTGCCGGAGCCGTGCGCGCCCGGGCCGCGCGGTCGCGCGCGGCGGCTGCCGTAGCCGTCGCCTCCGATCCGCTCATCGATGTCTCCGTGGGGGAGGGCGCTCATGCCGGTGCTTGAGGCGCGCGACATCGCGATACGGTTCGGCGGAGTGCAGGCTCTGGACGGTATCGACTTCTCGGTGGATGAGTGGGAGATCGTCGGAATCCTTGGACCCAACGGCGCCGGCAAGACGACGTTTTTCAACTGCGTCTCAGGGTTTTCGCGGCCCGACCGCGGAAGTATCCACTTCCGCGGGCAGGACATCACAGCGATGCGACCGGACGAGCGCGTCGCGCTTGGGATCGGCCGGACGTTCCAGCAAGTCGGCCTGGTGCGGTCGTTCACCGTTGCGGAGAACCTGTTGGCCGCGCAGCATCTCACTGCCGCTTACACGAACCTCTCCGGGTTTGTCGGCGCGCCGCGCGCGCGCGCGCGGGAGCGTGTGATGCGAGATCGGGCGATGACTGTGCTCGAATTCATGGGACTGGCCGATCTCGCCGGTGAGACCTTGTCGGGGTTGTCTTACGGAACGCTCAAGATGGTGGAGGTTGCTGCGGCGATCGCGGTGGACCCCCAGGTTTTGATGCTCGACGAGCCGCTCGCGGGTCTCGCGCCTGAGGAGGCGACGGAGTTCGGCGATCGGTTGCTGGTGATGCGGCGGGAGTTGGGCCTCGCGGTCGTGATCGTGGATCACCACGTGCCCCAAGTGCTGCGAGTCGCCGACTACGTCTACGTGTTGAATTTCGGGAGTTTGCTCGCGCAGGGCAGTCCCGAGGAGATCCGCGTGAATCCGGCCGTCGCCGAGGCCTACATGGGCAAGGAGGCGACCAGCGTTGCCTAGGGCCGCCGCGGCGCGCGCGCCGGAGATCATCGCAGACGACCGTCCCGTGCTGCTGCGCGTCACCGATCTTCGGGCCGGGTACGGGATTCGGCCGGTGCTGCACGGTATCTCTTTCGAAGTGCGCGCCGGTGAGACCGTGGTCTTGCTGGGTCTGAACGGTGCCGGCAAGACGACGACCGCTAAGGCGCTGTGCGGCGCCGTGCGCCCGTGGTCGGGCAGCGTCGAGTTCGACGGGAAGGCCGCCGAGCATTGGAGCGTGCAGCAAGCCGTGGCGGCCGGAGTCGTGATGTCGCCGGAAGGCCGGCACGTATTTCCCGATCTCACGGTCGAGAAGAACCTCGAGGTCGGCGCCTGGTCGCAACGCCGGGATTCCTCGTGGCTCGGGCAACAACTTGAGCGCGTTTTCGAGTACTTCCCACGCCTGCAGGAACGCCGCGGACAGAATGCGGGAAGCCTGTCGGGAGGCGAGCAACAGATGCTTGCGATCGCGCGCGCGCTGATGGCCCGGCCCCGCATGCTGATCATCGATGAGGCGTCCTTGGGTTTGGCTCCGGTCCTCGTCGAGACGGTCTTCGAGATCGTGCGCCGCATCAACGCCGACGGAGTGACGGTGTTTCTGGTCGAGCAGCACGTCGGCGCGCTGCAGGTTGCCGACCTTGCGCTCGTGATGGAGCAAGGCACGATTGCGGCGGAATTCCGTGGGGACGAGTTGAAGGACTCTTCGCGCGTGCGGAAGGTGTTCTTGGGATGAGGCGGCGAGCGGGTCTAGTTCAGAGTTGCCGTCGGACGGCATACCCGGCAAGGCGTCAGTCCTGTTTCCGACACATCGCCCAGAGACAACTCGGGAAGTTCCCCGCGACCCTCCAGCAAGCGGCACGTCGGCAAATGGTAGACGGAGGTTCCGGCGACGATCTGCGGACCTCGGTGCAGCATGGGGCTATCCGCGGGTGTTGTGGACCGGCGCTCGAGCGTTTCGATCAGCCGATCCATGTGGGCCGACAGATCGCGGCGCCGGCGACGGGACTCTTGAACCAGCAGCAGCGTGAATCCGGCGCCCATCAAGCCGATTCCTCCGAGTCCGCCGGAGATCAAGTAAGGGACTTGTCCCTGTACGTAGTCGATGCGCGCGGCGCCGTACCACCCCAGAGCGAGAACTCCGAACCCGGACAGGATCAGCCCCATCGCGATGTTTCTGGTTTCCATCGGTCCGTTGCGCATGACAACTATTGTACGGACTTCCACGGCATTTCGGTAGGTTTGGCGCGAATTTCGCGCGCGACGATGAAAGGTCGGTTCCAATGAGGCGATCTCCTGCCGGTACCGCGGTGCTTCTGGCCCTTGCTTTGGGGCTCGTGGGGTGCGGCCAGCTTCCCAACGCGCACGTCGAGAGCCGGAATCAGATCGGTGCTCCGCGCGATGGTTACTCCGAGGACGTGTATCCGTCCGACCAGCCCATCGACCAGCCGTCCTACAATCCTGGGGATCCGGTGCCGACGACGACCGGCGTGCCCACCGGAGGTCCGACTGCGACCGCTGCGCCGGGACGCTACGTCGTTCGCGGCCACGACCGGACCGGCGTTACCGCGACCACTATCCGCTTCGGCGCGCACGCGCCGGTGACCGGCGCCGCGCCGCTGCCGAGTCGCAGCTTCGAGAAGGCGGCCGACTTGTATTGGCGATGGATCACCGAGGTGAAGCACCAGAAGATCCTCGGGCGCTCCAAGATCGAGTTGTCGTTCGCGGATGACCGGTACCAGCCGAGTTCTGCGACGCAGGTGTGTCGCGAGTTGGGGCAGAAAGTCTTTGCGATGTCGGGCGCCGGCGGGACCGACCAGATCCAGGCGTGTGGCCGTTACGCCGATGCCGCACACATCCCGTACACGTCCGTCGGCGTCACCGAGCGGGGGCTGACCGGGCTGAAGTGGTACTTCGCGTTCTCCATGTCCTACCGCACCCAGAGCGAGTTGTTGGCCAAGTACGTCAAGCGGAACTTCGGCAACAAGAAGGTGGCGGCCGTTCTCACGGACACTCCGAACTTCGACGATGCGGTGCAGGGATGGGAAAAGGGCGTCAAGGCTCAGAATCTGAACTACTTCCGAACGTTCCGTCATCCCAAGGGTGACACCTCTTGGTACAACACCGTTGCGCGCGATCTGCAGAATGCCGGCGTTCAGGTGCTGTACATCAACACATCTCCCGTGGACTACATTCGCTTTGCGCAGCAGGCGAACCAGCAAGGGTTCCGCCCGCAGTACGTCGGTGTCGGAATCACGATGGCTCTGAACCCGGTTCTGGAGTCGGGGTGTCCCGACGTGGACGGGGGCATCTTCTTCTCCCCGTTCCCCGGACTGGACTGGGCGCGCAAGAACCAGAAGGACTTCTTCCAGGCGGCTGCACATTTCGGTGCCCCGCAGGACGACCTCGCGTTTGCGATCTGGGGTCAGGCGAAGGGAACCCACGAATCTTTCAGGCGATACGAAGCCGCGTACGGAACCGACCTGACGCGCGAGGACTTCCGTGACTTCCTGGAAACGCAGACCGGGATTCACGGCGGGGTGTTCCCCGACCAGAACTACAGTCCCACCGACCACTTCGGCGCGCGCCAGGTGCACGTGCTGAAGGCCAGCTGTGCCAAGCAAGAGCACGTTACGCTTGAAGCGTTCGTAACCGACTTCTAGGTTTCGGCGGCTTCAGGGGGGAGGTGCGATGCCGGTCTTCGACATCTCGCTCGGCATCGAGCCCGGGATGATGGTGTGGCCGGGGGATCCGCTCGTTGTGGTGGAGGAGACTTCGCGCATGGCGCGCGGCGACCTTGCCAACGTTTCGACGCTGCGACTGGGCACGCACACGGGCACCCACGTCGATCCCCCCTGTCATTTCATCGATGGAGCCGTGACGGTGGACGAGATCCCGCCCGACGTTCTTGTGGGCCCGGCCGTCGTGCTGGACCTTCGCGCGGTTGCCGGAGAGATCACGCCGCAGGATCTGTGCGCCTTGCCCGACGGGGCCGAGCGCGTGTTGTTCCGTACGTGCAACTCTGATCTGTGGGCACGTGGCGCGCGCGCGTTCCCCGAGGACTACGTATCGCTGGGGCTGGAGGGCGCGCGGTGGTTGGCGGCGCGCGGTGTGCGTTTGGTCGGCACCGACTTCCTGTCGATCGAGCAGCGCGGAGCGCCGGGGCACCCCGTGCACGTCGCGTTGTTGGAAGCCGGCGTGGTGATCGTCGAGGGGCTCGACCTTCACGCCGTGGATCCGGGCGATTACACATTCATGTGTTTGCCTTTGAAGGTCTCGGGTGGGGACGGCGCACCGGCGCGCGCCCTGCTGTCGCGCGCCTGATCAAGTCGCAGCGTGATCGTCGCCGGCGCCCAGAGGTACGCGGCGGAACCATGCGTACAAGGCGAGGTCGTAGATGGTCTTGATTCCTCCTGCCACAAGGAACGGGAGCCCCGGCGCCGCGCGAAGCGCGGCGCCGGCAAACGCTGCGCCGACCGGACGCGTGAGGTATCGCGCAACGTTGGTGTACGAGGCGGCCGCGATGCGCTCGTCCGGATCCACGAGCGAAACGATGTACGCCTGGCGTGTCGGCACGTCCATCTGGCTCAGCACCTGTCGCGCCAGCAGCAGAGCGATGCCCACCGGCAGCGACGGGGCGAAGGCAATCCCCGCGAGTAGCAGGTTCGACGGAAGGTGCGTGAAGACCATGGTGTTCAGAAGGCCGAAACGCTCGGCGATGCGCGGCGCGGCGAGGAACGAAGCGGTCTGCAGCAGGCCGGCCCCGAAGAACACGAGTCCGAGTGTCTCCAGCGACGCGTCGAACTCGCGGCGGAACCAGAATGCAACGAACGACTGGATGACGAATCCGCCGCCGAACGAGTCCGCAGCGAACAACGCGGACAAGCGCATGACGGTCTTCTTGCTTCGTTCCAGCGGCGCGCGCCGAACCGTGGTGCGGGATGCTTCCACCGTATCCGTCAGCGAACGTGCGATTAGCGCCCCGGCTGCGGCCGCCGGAACCAGCAGCAGGAAGAACCGCTGGTCGGCGATGCCGAATCCGAACGCATCCCGAAGCAGTGCTGAACCGCCCGCCAGTAATGCTCCCGTCGAGCCGGCGAGTGCAGCGATCGCGTTGTAGGTGCCGAACGCGCGCGCCCGACTCGACGCGGGAACTACAGACGGAAGCATGGCTTGTTCCAAGGATGTGAACGGGCCCGACTCGATGACTTCGGTCGACAGGGTTCCGGTAAGTGCGACGATGAGGAGGATCCAGAATGCCTCGGCGAACGCGAACACGACCGCGGTCGCAGCGAATCCGCAGAAGAGCAAGAAGTAAAAGCGCCGCCTTCCGACGACGTCTCCCCACCGTGCGACAACCACGGACATGACCGCGATGCCCGACACGACGGCTGCGAATAGGAGACCGGCGCGCGCGCCCGACCACCCGCGCGCCTCCAGGGTGGCTCCGAGCAGAACCGATCCGAAGCCGTACGCGAGCGCGCGCACTCCTTGCGCAGCGTAGATCTTGCGCGCGTCCGGATGCGGTCTTGCTGCGGTTGCCACGTCCGAAGGATACGTGCGTGTCTACGCGTTTTGAGACAGGAGGTTCTCGACCTCGCGCGCGCGAGGCATCGACGGACCGGCGCCGGGACGCTGTACGCAGAGTGCGGCGGCTGCGTTGGCGTACCGAAGTGCCTGGGCAAGTGGCGCGCGTCCGGCGAGTTGCGCCGCAAGCGCGCCGACGAAGCAGTCGCCGGCGCCGGTGGTATCGACCGCGCGCACAACACGTCCTGGGACCACGATGTCGCCCCCCGGCGCTGAGGCAACGACGCCGCCGGCTCCCAGGGTTACCACGACGACTTGCGATGGAAGCGTCCGCAGGCGCGCGGCTGCCGCCAGAATCGGCTGTGTGTCCGCGGCGACTTCTTCGCCCAGTAGCGCAGCCAGTTCGGTTTCGTTCACGACGATTACGTCGCACAGGCGCGCGAGCGTTGCCGGAACCGGAGCCGCGGGCGCCGGGTTCAGTAGCGTCGTTGCTCCGGCCGATCTGCCGCGCATGAAGAACGCTTCGATGGTGGGCAGGGGGATCTCGAACTGACTCACCAAGACGTCATCGGATGCGATCGGGACGGCGGAGATGCTTGCCGCGTCCATCAGCGCGTTCGCACCCGCTGCGACGACGATCGTGTTGTCTGCTTCGGCCACGACGATGAGTGCGGTTCCCGTCGGAACATGGGCGACGCGCCGGACATGGGTGGTATCGATTTCGCACCCCGAGAGAAACGTGGCCAGGTCATCCCCGAAGGCGTCGGTTCCCAATGCGGCGCACAACAGCGTGGGACATCCCAGGCGCGCGGCGGCGACCGCCTGGTTCGCGCCCTTGCCTCCCGGGTAGAAGCGGAGGTCCGAGGCGTGAACGGTTTCTCCGACACGCGGGTGGCGCGCGGCCGAGGCTACGACGTCCATGTTGATGCTGCCTGCGACGACGACTGCCGCCATATCTCTTCTCTCGCTTCCGATCCGGGGAACTTCTGGTTCCGTTTCGCGGTGTTTCACACTATCGCTGGTGAGCTCTTTGCTTTCCCTGCTGAAAACCCTTGACTGCACGAAAACGTATGAATACCCTACAAATACATACGCTCACATAAAGGACGAATCGGATGGCCATGCGCTCTTCACCCAGGCACATCGTGCGGCAAGCTCTTGCACTGCTCGCGGTCGCTGTGTTGCTCCCGGCGACCCCAGGGCGCGCGGCTCTGGTGGGGGCCCTCGATGCCGCCGATGAGGCGGCTGCGATCGAGCTGGAAGCAAAGATCGAGGACAACTTCTACCAGGGTCAGATCTACGAAGTCGATTATCGGACCGCGGACCGCATTCCCGGTGACATCACGAACGTAGGTGCGTTCGGGGACTCCGCCCTGTGGACCGGCACGTATTTGAGCGCCCAGTCTTTCCGATACGCACTGGCCAAGATCAAGCTGGCCGGCGGAGCGAGCGGCGACGATGCCGTGTTCTGGCAGCGGCAGAAGTCGCAAGCGAAATCGCGTATCGACGAAATGGTTGCCAAGTACCACATGCTCATCAATATCTCGCGCAACTGGAACCACGACTTCGGTCCGTCGGTGAACCCCGGCGATCCCGCGCATCCGGCGAGTTTCGGAGGCGGAGTCGTGCGCGGTGAGGCGGGGTATTTGTTCCGGGCGTGTGTTCGCGAGAGCTTCCAATGGCGGCCCGGTCCCAACGGGGTGACTTTCAAGCTGTATTGGGACGAGGGCCCCGACGCCGGTTGGTATTACTGCGAGGATGGAACGAGTCGCGACGCTTACGCGGGGACTACGTTCGGATTGCTCAACGCGTTTGATCTCGTGGGTGCAGATGATCCGTCGATGCGCGCGCAGATTCGCGATGACGTCATCCGCATGACGGCGTTCGCTCTTAAGTACGGGTGGACGACTCCGCGGCCGCACGGCAACGTGTCGCTGCCGCCGTTAGGCCACGACTTCCATAACTTCATTTCCCCGCTGTTCGTCTATGTTCCGCTCGCGCGGCTGAACATGACCCAGGCCGCGCGCCATGTGTCGCACTCCGCCGGCACGCCCGAGCAATCCGACTACTGGGAGCGCATCTGGACCGAGGAGTTGGCCTCGCAGGGTCCGATCCTGGCCGCGTCGATGGAAGTGGACGCGGTGCAGCCAAACGACAGCTACTACAAGTACAACCTGCATCACCTCACCGGTTACAGCGTCACTCGCCTGGAGCCGAACGCCGCTGTGCGCGGACTGATCAAGCAAGCCTTGGGTGTGATGGATCGCACGACCGGCGACGAGATCAACGCGCACTTTGAAACCATCACCTACACGCTCACGGGGGAGACCTCACGGCGCGATGCGGCGATCGAGCACCTGCGCGAGTGGCGGGACTACCGCGCGCGCGTCGACCGGGGTGGCCCAACCGGCAACGAGGCGAAGTGCGGCGTCTCGTTCGAGTGCGTGCCCCAGGACCAATTGGAGACGATCGTCTCCACGCCTTCCGGCGACCAGACGATCGTCGTTGCGGGCACGTCCTCCAAGTTGCGCGCGCGGCGCCCTCTTCCCATTGCCGACCGTCCGCAGACGGACTTCCTGTGGCAGCGGCCTCCGACGCAACTCGAGACATGGACGAGCACGACCCACCAGGCCCCAGGGTCGGACTACCTGCTCCCTTACTGGATGCTGCGCTACTACACCGAGGGAGTCGTCCCGGCGCTCGACCCGTTCCCGGCATATGTGGGTCCGGCCCACGCTTGAGTCGCCTGCGGCTCTGCAAGACGGGAGCCCCGTGAGGGGACGTGTTGTAAGCGAAGGCGGTGGCGTGCCGGGGGTCGTCGTGTCCGATGGTTTGCATGTGACTCGGACGGGACCCGACGGCGGGTTCTCGCTTCCGGGATACGGTCCGTTCGTCGTGTGCGCGCGCCCGACCGGCTTCGCCGTAGATCCGTGGTTTGCGCGCGCCGGAGATGAACCGCTGGAATTCCGCATGGTTCCACAAGTCCAGGAACTGCCCTTCTCGTTCATACAGGTGACGGATTTGCACGTCGCCCTCGGAGATCGCTCGTTCGGCCCCGGCGCGGGCGACGCGACATTTTGGTTCGCGGACGGCCGGTGGAATGAGCGTGTGGTCACGACGCCGGATGTGTTGGCCGGTCTCTTCGAAGAGATCGGTGAACGACATCCGGACGGGGCGTTCATCGTGGCCACAGGGGACCTCACCAACTCGGGCGCGCGGGAGCAGTACGAAGCGTATGTTGCCGAAGCAGCGCGCTCGCGCGTTCCCGTCGTGTCGCTTGCGGGCAATCACGATCACATGCCGAGCGCTCAAGACCCCGGCGCCGCCGAGGCGGAGTCGCCGAACTTTACGGCAGTGACCGAGCGTTACGAGCGCTACGTCGGCCCACGCTGGTTCTCCTTCGACTACGCGGGAGTGCACTTCGTGGCGATCGACTGGTTTACTCACCGGTTGGGCATCGACGCCGACGTACAGGAGGCGTGGCTCGACGCGGACTTGGCGATGGTCGAGCCGGAGACGCCGGTGGTCCTCTTGGCGCACGATCAGATGCCGTCGGACTTCTTCGGCCGAATGCGAGTGGCTCCGATCGCGTCGTTCTCCGGGCATTGGCATACGACTCGCGTGGTGTCCGACGGCGGCACGGTCCACTACAACACGGGACCGGCAACCTTCGGCGGTCTGGACTTCTGCCCGCGGCACTACCGAGTGGCCGAGTGGGACGGTACCGAGTTGCGGGTGCAGACGACGGCGCGAGGTCCGGCGTTCTTGCGCGGGGCGACGTTCCGCAGCGCGCCCCTTCCCTTGACCGACGGGCCGGCGTGGGCGCGCGCGCTCGACGGCGCCGCGCACCTTGCGGCACCGGTCGTCGTGGGAGACATGGTTATCGCGACTTCGCGGCAGGAGGATCGCGCAGCGGGGGCGGTCGAGGCCTTCGATGCGATCACGGGCGAACCACGTTGGCGCGCGCGGCTTTCGAGTGCGGTCAAGAGTTCGCCCTTGGTGTGCGGGGACGCGGTTGTCGCTACATCCGTGGCGGGTGAGATCGTGTGTCTGGCCGCCGTCGACGGATCCGAGCGCTGGCGGGTCCGGCTCGCGGACGCGATGCTGCTGTGGGCGTATTTGCGGCCCGCGACCGACGGGAAGCGGGTGTTCGTGGGCGACGTGGGACGCTTCGCATGTCTGGATCTACGGGACGGATCGATCATCTGGGCGCGCGATGATCTGGGCAAGCGTGAGAACATGACTTCGTTCGCGCACCCGGTTGTTGTGGGAGGCACGTTGATTGTGGGGTTCGCCGCACAGGTTCCGGATATGTACGGGCTGGATCCCGAGACCGGAGCGACGCTGTGGCCGCACGGGGTGCGCGCGCGCAGCGTTTACGAGGGTTCGATGGCGGAGATCGTCGCGCATTTGCCTCGGTCGCTCGTCGGGGGGATCACACCCGATCCCGACGGTGCGGACGCCTACGTCGTGCGACTGGGTTCGGTGGTGGAACGCGTTCGGTGCGTGGACGGGTCGTCGGTCTGGGCGGCCCCGATCCTTGGTTGGTTCAACCCGGCGCCGCCGGTGGTGTGCGGGGACGCGGTGTTCGTCGTCGCCGGAACGGGGGAGGTGTCGTGCCTGGACCGTAGTGACGGCGCTCTTCGCTGGAACGTATCTGTGTCCCAGAGCGCGCCGGTCGCGATGGGTCCTTACCGCGACACCGGCGCCGTGGCGCTCGCACCGGTGACGGTGGTCGCGGGAAGGGCCTGGGTTCCCCTGGGCGACGGGCGTCTGGTTGGGTTGCGCGTAGACGACGGAGTCATCGACGAGGTTCGCGATTTCGCAGTTCCGCTCACGTCTGCGCTGGCCTGTGCCGGAGGCGTTGCTTACGTGGTTGGGGTGGACGGGGTCCTTCGCGCGTTCCGGCTGTGATCGCGTCCTCTTCTTGACATCGGACAGATTGGTATAGATATTTGCCATATACGCGTTCCACGGTCGCAAGTGAAGTACCTGTTCCCCGAGTACCCCTGCCGGTTCAAGGTTTTCGGTCCGAACAAGAGCGGCTGCGAAGGCCTTCGCAAGATGTACCAGAAGCAGAACGGGGGAACCGATGACAGAACGCCTGGCAATCGACGGGGGGACTCCGGTGCGCATCGCGCCGTTGCCGCTCGGCAAAGGGGTAGCTCTTCTTGGGGACGAGGAGCGCGCCGCGGTCTTGGAAGTGATCGAGAGCCGCTCGTTGTTCCGCTACTACGGTCCGCAGTTCTTGGGGAAGGTACTCGAGTTCGAGGATGCCGTTCGCGACGAGCTGGGTACTCCGCATGCGGTTGCGACGTCCAGCGGCACTGCGGCACTGCGGGTGGCCCTTGCTGCGCTCGGCATCGGTTGCGGTGACGAGGTGATCGTTCCTGCGTTCACGTTCATCGCCACGATCAACGCCGTTGTCGTTGCCGGTGCCGTTCCGGTGTTCGCGGAGATCGACGAAACGCTCGGGCTGGACCCGGCCGACGTGGCGTCGAAGGTGACCTCGCGAACGGCGGCGATCATTCCTGTTCACCTGGAAAACGTTGCGTGCGACATGGATCCGTTGCTCGCGATTGCGCGGAGTCGCGGGATCCGGGTTCTGGAGGACGCGGCTCAGTCGATGGGGGCGACGTACCACGGGCGCGCGCTCGGGACGCTGGGAGACATCGGTGCGTTCTCGCTGCAACTCGAGAAGAACGTGACTTCCGGCGAGGGCGGTGTCGTCGTGACTGGTGATGACGATCTCCACTTGCGTGCAGCCCGGTATCAGGATCAAGGCGGGCAGTTTGTCACCGGTCACGGCGGCAGTCGCGGCGGGGAGATGGAGCAGCCGTTCGTCGGGGAGAACCTGCGCATGGCCGAGATCGCGGGCGCGATTGCCGGCGTGCAGATGCGCAAGCTTCCGGGATTGCTCGCGGCTATGCGCGCGAACAAGGTGCGCATCCTCGACGCGATTGGAGACGTTCGAGGCCTGACGCGCCGCCGCGTCGTAGATCCCGCGGGCGACGGATCCTCCAGCATTACGTGGTTTGCGCCAGGACCCGCGGTCGCCCGCCGCTTCGTCGCGGCGCTGAACGCCGAGGGGATTCCATCGGCTCAGATCTACGACGGCAAACCCGTATACGCGACCCCTTCGATCCTGCAGCGACGCACGGCGTCGGGCAAGGGCGGACCGTGGAACTGCGCCGAGCACCCGACAGACGTGGTGTATGAGATGGGGATGTGCCCACGCACGGAGGACCTTGTCGGGCGCTCGGTGTCGATCGGTGTCGGGGCGACTTTCACCGAAGCCGATTGCGGCGACGCGGCTGCCGCCGTCCGCAAGGTCGCTGCGGCCCTGCTTCCGGCGTGACCGTTCGAATCGGTCTCATAGGCTGCGGCGCTGTTGCGCGCCGCATTCACCTCCCTGGGTTCCGCGCATCGGGAATTGCCGACGTCGTCGCTTTCGCAGGCGGCTCGCCGGCGTCGGCGACGGCCGCCGCGACCGAGTGGGGCGGCGGCGCAGTGTGCGAGAACTGGCGAGAGGTTCTGGCGCGCGCCGACGTGGACGCCGTGGACATCTGCACGCCGAACTCTTTGCACGCAGAGATTGCGATCGCTGCGGCCGAGGCCGGCAAGCACGTGCTCGTTGAGAAGCCGATCGCGCGCACGCTGGCGGAGGCCGACGCGATGATTGCCGCGGCGCGCGCCGCCGGCGTCGTGATGATGACGGCCCACAACGTTCGTTTTGCGCCGCCGTTCGTTGCGATGCGCCGTGCGATCTCGCAGGGCCGTCTCGGTGCGCTCCGAGGATTCCGCGCGGCTTTCGGCCACGCTGGGCCGGAAGCGTGGGCGCCCGGTGCGAAGTGGTTCCTCGATCCCGAGGCCGCAGGAGGCGGCGTGCTGCTCGATCTTGGGATTCATGTGGCGGACGTGTTGCGTGCCGTGCTCGGCGAGGAGATCGTTGAGGTTGCCGCCATGGTCACGCCGGGAGACGTGGAGCGCGCGGCCCAAGTTGCGCTGCGAACCTCGTCGGGGGCGCTGGGGAGCATGCACGTCAGTTGGGATGCCCTTCCCGGCCCCGACCACCAACTCACCGTCTTCGGGACCGCGGGCACTGCACACGTGGACGCGTTTACGCCGCCGTGGTTGAGACCGGCCGTCGGCGGCGATGCCGAGCCGCTGCCGCTGCCCGAGCAGACGCTCGATCCGTATGGGGAGTTTGCGCGCGCCGTTGAGACCGGGAGCCCGCCGCCGGTCTCGGGCGAGGACGGCCGTGCGGCGCTCGCGATCATCGACGCGGCATACCGAGCTGCCGCGACCGGAACGACGCAGACGGTGCGCGGACCCGCGTAAAGTGGCGCGCGCGATCGCCGTTCCCGGCGGCCGGAGAGGAGGACTGACGTGTCGAACGCTGCAGCGAGCGCCTTTCGAAGCGCAGTTGAAGCAGGAGACCTGGACTCGATGCTCGCAGTCCTGTCGGACGACGTTGTGCTTCACAGTCCGGTCAGCTTCAAGCCTTTTCGCGGGAAGGACGCTGTTCGAGGTCTGTTCTCGATCTTGATGGAGACCTTCGAGGATTTCCATTACACCGATCACGTCGAAGGCGATGGAGTTGCGATTCTTGTCTTTCGCGCGCGCGTGGGAGACCGCGAAGTTGAAGGAATCGACTTGCTGCGCGCCGGCACGGACGGGCGCGTCGACGATTTCACGGTGATGGTGCGGCCGCTTTCCGGAATCAACGCGTTGTGGCAAGCGGTCGGCGCGCGCCTCTCGAAAGGCTCGTAGCGAATTGGACGCCTTCTACATCGACGAAGGGGATCGCGTCGTTCCCACGGAACTGACGCGCGGTCCCTGGGACGCGCGCGCGCAACACGGCGGTCCCCCATCGGCGATTCTGGCGCGCGCGCTGGAGCGGTGTGGCGAGAACACGCACTTCCCCTTTGTGCGCATCACCTTGGAGATCCTGCGGCCTGTGCCCATTGCTGCGGTGAAGATCGAAGCTCGCGTGGCGCGCGGGAGTCGCAGCGTCGAGTTGCTCGAGGGGTCGCTGCGCGACGACGACGGCGAGATCATGCGCGCGACTGCCTGGCGCATGCGCGCGGCCGATCTGGATCCCTCGATCGAGGAGCGCGAGGACCCACCCCCCGGCCCCGAAGACGGCGAGGTTCCTCCTTTCTTCGAGACTTCCCGAGATGTTGGTTACCACACCGCGATGGAGTTCCGGTTCCTCACAGGATCCTTTCGCGAGTCCGGGCCGGCAATGGCGTGGGCACGCATGCGAGTTCCGCTTGTCGCCGGTGAAGAACCGTCTCCGTTGCAGCGAGTGCTGGTCGCGGCAGACTCCGGCAACGGGATTTCGTCGGTGCTCGACTATCACAAGTGGCTGTTCATCAACACCGATCTCACCGTGCACCTGTTCCGGATGCCGCAAGGTGAGTGGATCAACCTGGACTCGGTGACGACGGTGAGCGCGCGCGGCGTCGGTCTGGCCGAGACCGTGCTGCGTGACAGCGACGGCCGAATCGGACGGGGGATGCAAAGCCTTCTGGTGGCACCTCGGTCGTTGACGCGCTAACGCATCCCCGATACCTTTTGCCCGCTTTATGGAGTCGCCGGGGTCCGGCGACCGGGGCGACTGGCGGGGGTCAGCATGAGCGGCTGGATTGGGTATGCGCGTAATTCGTTGTTCGGGGGGGGCGTAACCTTCGCTGGCTCGCGCTTGCCCTTGTAGTTAGTCTCGCGACACAGTTCGCTGCAGTCCGGCCCGCGGTGGCCGCAACCACTCATCCAGTCCCTCCGATTGATTCTCCCCGGACATCGGTGCGTCCGTCGCCTGTCGACGGTGAATTCTCTGGGGTGAGAAGGATGGTCTGACGGGCGCGGGACTCCCGGCGCGCGATCTCGGCAGCATCCAGGGGTTCGTTGCGGGGCGCAGCGTGGAGGCCCCATCACGCCGCACGCGTGACATGTCCATCTTCAGCAACCCCGACGGTTCCGAGACCGCGGTGTTCGGTCGTTATCAGCATTACCGCGAGGGCAACACCTGGCGCGACGTGGATCTGAACTTCCGTCCCGTCGGTCGCGACTACGTGATGGACCGTCACGACGTCGCTGTTCGGGTGACCCCCGACGGCGTTCAGGCGACAGAGCGCGCGAGCGGAAAGGGCGTCTTCTGGGCCACTCCCGCGCCGGCAGACGTCTCGGGTCGCCGCGCGTCCTTTGCCGGACCGCTTGGCTTGACCTGGTCCTACTACACCCGCGTCAGCGGTATCAAGCTTCTGGCTCCGGTCTCCGAGCCGCTCGGCCCCCGAACTCTGTCGTTCACCTATCGCCTCCTGGGCGGTGCCGCTCCAATCGCAGTGCAAGAAGGCGCTCTGGTCAGCGACGTGTTTTCCGTGCCTGCCCCGGTGGCGCTGGGTGCCGACGATGTGGAGTATCCGATCGGAGTCTGGCGGCTTGGCCCCGGCGCGGACCAGGTGAGTTTCGACCTGGACGAATCGGCGCTGCCCGCGACGGCCTATCCCTACCAGCTCGACCCGACGACGCAGTTCTACGTCACCGCGAGCAGCTATGACGGCACCGTCCGTGGTCTGGGGACGTCCTACCCTCCGGCATGCGACTACGTGTATCCGGACTCCAACACGCGACAAAACGCTGAGCGGTCCTACTACGCCGGCGACTACACGATCAAGAACGGGATCATGCGGTGGGCCACCAATGCACTGCCATATGACGCGATTCTTCTCGGGACGACGCTCACCTTGCGGGTTACCGACAACTACACCGGCAGCAATCGCAAGCTCACGGCGGACTGGTACAACGCAGGCTCGGCGATCACCTGCACCGACTATTCGGCCTCGGCCCTGACTACCGCGGCCGCTTCAATGGACTTCCCGACAGGGACCGGCTACCGGACGTTTTCACTGGATAACTCGGATGGCGTCTCGCTTTCCAGCTTCACGGGACTGCGTCTGCACGTGAGCGGTTCGGCTCCGGGTGCGCGCAACTACTTGCACTGGGCGTCCTTTGACGACACCGTCTATGACGGTGCTCGCCTTGACGTCACGTACAACCGGCCGCCTACGACCCCGGTGTTGTCCGCACCATCTGATGGCGCGGTCGTGACGACGGACCAGCCGACCTTCACCGTGTCGGCCACGGACCCAGACGGCGATGCTCTCAATTACTACTTCCACCTTTCCACGTCCCCGGACGGATTTGATTCGGCGGTGGATTCCGGCTGGACCGGGACCATTCCATGGAAGCCGCCCTACGGCTCCTTGGAAGATGGACGCACCTACTACTGGCAGGTCCAGGCGCGCGACTCCGTGAAGGACCCGGGGTCTTCGTATTCGGATTGGAGCGCGACCCGGAGCTTCCGGGTGGACCTGGGTCTGGGAGAGCGACCGGCGAACGCCTACGATCGCCTCGGCCCGCTCGCGGTGAATCTCGCCAACGGTAACCTCACGGCGGGGATATCTTCACCGAGCGTCAGTTCCCTCGGCGGTCCCATCGGCGTGTCCTATTCGTACAACTCCCGTCGTCCCAGCAGTCGGGGCCTGATGGCCTCCTACTTCAACGATCTGGACCATGACCACGTCTTTGACGCGAACGAGGCTCCCTCGGTGTCTCGGCGGGATTACGCCACGTTTAACTGGGGAACGGCCTATCCGTATCGCTCCGTGGGCACCGACTACTTTCTTGCGCGTTGGTCCGGGTACGTCACCGTTCCCGCAGCGGGCGACTATCAATTCGGAACTCTTGCCGACGATGGCACGCGCGTGTGGGTGGACAACCAGCTCGTCTTCGATCACTGGGTAAACCAGACGGCGCCGACGGCGCCGCAGTACGGGACTGCGCTCACGCTTGCGGCAGGACAGTCGGTTCCCATCAAGATCGAGTACTACGAGAACACCGGCCCCGCCCGCATGGAGCTGTGGGCAAACGGCCCCTGCGGCGACGGGGGAGCTGTGCAGGACTGCCAGGTCCCGTCGTCGTGGCTCACGACCGACACGCCGGGTTTGCCCGATGGCTGGGCAATGTCGACCGATCCCGACGGGGGGTTGTTTTACTCGTCTGCGAAGATCTTTGAACAGCAGGTACTACTTTCGGATTCCACCGGCGCCACCCACATCTACACCTCGACTCCGACGGGGTGGGTGCCGCCCGCAGGTGAGGACGGCGTTCTCGCGACGGACGCTTCCACGGGTCTTTTGGTTTTCCAGTCTGAAGACGGCAGCGCCTTCAGCTTCAACGCTGATGGTTCGCTGGCCAAGATGGTGGCTCCCGCCGATGATCGCAAGCCTGCGGCCCTCACATACACCTGGACACAAGGGTCGCAGACCGAACCTCTTCGCTTGACCCAGATCACCGATCCGGTCTCGACGCGCTCAGTCGTGCTCACCTATGGCGGCGGGAGTTGTCCGAGCGCTGCGGGGTTCGATGCGGCACCGTCATACATGCTGTGCAAGATCGACTACAGCGCCTTCGGCATCGGTGAGTCCGACCTGTATTACTTGAATGGGCACCTTGCCCGCATCGTGGATCCGGGCGGCGCGACCACCGATTTCGGATACGACGCCAACGGTCGAATCATCGCCATTCGTGACGCCCTGACGAACGACCTCATCGCGGCAGGGGCGTTCACGGACTCCGACGCGCACAAGACCCTGGTCACCTATGACGTCAACGCCAAGGTCTCAAGTATCACTGCGCCCGAGTCGAGCGCGGGCGCCGCGCGCGCGCAGCGCACCTACGACTACACCGCGCCGACCGCGCCGGTGGTTCACGTCGCGGGCATCACCGAACCTCTTGGCTACAGCCGCAAGGTGACGCTCGATTCCTCGGGGCGCATGACCGAGGACCGCGACCTCGCCGGGAAGGTGACGACCTACGTGTACGACTCGGCCGACCGTGTCGTGAAGACCACCGACCCGGCAGGCCTTGTTACGACCACGATCTACGACGTTGAGGGTCGCCCGACGGACTCCTACGGTCCTGGCGCGGCAGGCGAGTTTGATGCGAACAACCGTTCCGCCACAGCGCCGCATTCGCAGACTTTCTACGACGAAGGCATTACCGGACTCGGTGCGGCATGGTGGGACAACCAGACCCTGTCGAGCACCCCGAAGGTCCACACCACGCTGTCGGCATGGCCGAACTGGGGGAGTGGTTCTCCGGCAACAGGAATTCCCGCAGACGGATTCTCGGGGCGCATCACCGGCGAGATCACCGCTGCGACCGCAGGGTCCTATGCGTTTTCCGCCGACGTCGATACCGACGACGGCGTGAAGCTGCTCATCGACGACCAGCAAGTGCTTGGCCGCTGGGGCGGCACCGGCACGCTCACCGGCTCGACGACCCTGACCCAGGGCGTGCACCGAATTCGCCTTGACTATCAGGACCAGACGGGCTCGGCCCGCCTGATCTTGTCGTGGACGCCACCCGGTAGCGGCGCCGTGCAGGTTCCGATGTCGGCGTTGGCCCCACGCTACGGCCTGGCGACCACGACCGTGGACCCCGACGGCAAGAAGACCCGCACCGAGTATCCAAACCCCGAACTGGGGCTCGCGACCGCGAGCGTCATCGATCCCGACGGTTTGGCGCTTCGCTCGACGACCACATTCGAGACCCTCGGGGTGGGATACCTCCGCCGTACGGCGCGCACGCTGCCCAAGGGCGCATCCACCCAGGTCTCCTACACCTACTACGGCGACACCGAGACTGCGACAAACCCGTGCCCGGGAGGTGGATCCGGGATTTCGCAGGCGGGAGCGCTCAAGACCACGACCGCGGCAGACCCCGACGCAGCGGGGCCGAAGACCCCGATCGTTCGCGAATACCGCTACGACGCGGCCGGACGACAGGTCGCAAGCCGTGTGGTGGGCGACACCTACTGGTCGTGCACGACCTACGACGCGCGCGGCCGCGTCACCTCGAGTATCGACTCTGCGAACAAGACGACAAGCATCGATTACTCCAACCCTCTCCAGGTCACTGCGACCTTCCCCAACTCCGCCGGGACCACGCGCACGACCGTGTCGAAGAACGATTGGACCGGCAAGTCGATCTCTTACACCGATGAGCACGCCACCGTCACGCGCACGATCTATGACCAGGCCGGTCGTCCCACCGAGACGTGGCGGCAGTTCTCAGGACAAAGCAATGCCAAGCTCACCCAGCTTGCCTACAGCACCTCGACCGGCCGGCTGGACTCGATCACCGAATACGCCTCGGGAACCGGCCGCACGACAAGCTTCACCTATGACGATGCCGGACGTCTGCTCGCCACGACGCGACCGAACGGAGTCGTCACCACCAACGCATACGACTCCTCGCGCGGGTGGCTGAACACGATCACGAACAAGAAGAACTCGACCGAACTGTCGCCCTGGACCTACACCCGCAACGCCTCGGGCGACATCGCGAGCGAAGCAACGACCGGACGCACGCGCGCGTTCACGTACGACGGGGCCGGGCGCCTGACGCGCACGGTGCAAGGTGCCGCGACGCGCAACTACTCCTACGACGCGAACACCAACCGTTGCTCGACCTCAACGACCTGCGACGGCAGCTACACCTACGACAACGCCGACCGCCTTACGGCCTCGCCGTTCGCCTCCGCCTACACCTACGACACCCACGGCAACCTGACGCAGGCCACACCGTCGACCCAGCCCCCGGCAGGGAACTTCAGCCAGGCAGTCACCTTCGACGCATTCGCCTCCACAGCTTCGCAGTCATTCCCGATCACCGTTGGGCAGGCAGGCTCGGTTTCAGCGCAATACGCGTGGACGTCTTCGACGCCGGTGGGGCGCTCCGGCACACCGACTGGTTCGATTGCTGCGAGCGGTTCGGCATCGACGCCGCTCATCGTGGATGGCGAGAGCTACGTGGCATCCTCGCTTTCATGGACCAAAGGCCAGCATCAGGTCTCCAGTTCCTTCTCGTCGAGCGTGACGGCAGGCGGAACCAAGTCCCACACCTTCGCCCCCGACGCCTCCGGAACGGTATCCGCAAGCGTGGATTGGTCCGGCTCGTCGACCTCGGGAACGTGGCCGGGAACTGTCGCCGCCTTGGGCGTATCCGAACGTACGATTACCGCAAGTGCGTCGGGAAACCTGACGGCGAGTCTGTCGTGGCCTTCGGCGATCCCGAACCCGGATCTTGACCTGTATCTTCTTGATGCCTCGACGCGCGCGGTGCTCGCGAGTTCCCTGGCCCTGACCGGTAACTCCGAATCCCTTTCCTACACCGTCCCGGGATCCGTCGGCTACTCCGCGCCCAAGGACTACATCTTGCAGGTCAAGGCCAAGACGACGGGATCTACGTTCACCCTGTCCAGCACCTGGCCGGTGACCGCCGACGTGGACCTTGAGATCTGGCGCGGCACGACGCTTGTGGCCTCCAGCTACTCCACGACCGCCAAGCCCGAGTCCGTCTCGGCCACGGGTCAGCCTGCGGGCACCTACACCCTCAAGATCCTCAGCAAGGACTTCTACGCCGGCTACAACGCCACGGCGAACTACCAGCAGCTCACCTACGCTGATCTCAGCTTCGCGCTCAAGGACCCCGGCGGCACCGCCGTGCGCTCGGTGCGAGGCTCTGCCGGATCGCTCTCGTTCACCTACCTCGCCGCCTCCGGCGGCGCCTACACCCTGGCGATCACCAACAACTCCTCAGACATCGCCGTTCCGACCTACTCGATGCCCTGGTCGACCACGACCCTGACCGACGACTCCGCGACGGGCTCCATCGCCGCCTCGGGGACGGCGACCAAACCCTTCACCGCCGATGGCTCCGGATACTCCTCGGCATCTCTCACCTGGACCAAGGGCCAGCACCAAGTCTCAAGTTCGTTCCCCTCCAGCGTGGGGGCCGGGGGGACCAACACCCACACGGTTTCTCCAGATGCCTCCGGGACCGTTTCGGCCACCCTGGATTGGAACGCCTCCACAACCTCGGGAAGCTGGGCAAGCAGCGTCGGGACCCTTGGGGTCTACGAGCGCACCATCACCGCAAGTGGCGCAGGGAACCTGCACGCCGGCGTCACTTGGCCCTCGGCCATCCCGAACCCGGACCTTGACCTTTATCTCCTGGACGCCTCAACGCGCGCGGTGCTGCGAAGCTCCGAGGCCCTGACCGGAAACTCCGAGTCCTTTGACTACACCGTTCCCTCGATCACCTACCCCGCAACCCGCGACTACATCCTTCAGGTCAAGGCCAAAGCCACCGGATCCACCTTCACGCTATCCTCCACCTGGCCGGTGACCGCAAACCTTGATCTTGAACTGTGGCGAGGCTCGACCCTTGTTGCCTCGAGCTATTCCACTACGGCCAAACCTGAAGCTGTCTCGGCCGCCTCGGAGCCCGCGGGCACCTACACCGTCAAGGTGATCTCCACCAACTACTCCGCGAGCTATACGGCCGCCGCGAGCTATCAGCAGCAGGCGTATGCGAACCTGACGCTTCGCCTGAAGGACCCCGGCGGCTCCACGATCACCTCCACGTCGGGCTCGGCGGGATCACTTGCTCTGACCACAACGCTTGCCGCCCAAGGCAACTACACCGCCGAGATCCAAAACGGCTCCGCCGATCTCGCCGTCCCGACCTACAACCTCGCCCTCACCTACCCGAAGTCCCACGCCGCCACGGCCAAGCTGGAGCTGAAGAACCCCTCGGGCGGCGTGGTCGCAACCGACCAAGGCACAAGCGCCCTCGCGTTCTCGCCCTCGGTCTCATCCGCCGGCACCTACACCTTGGTCGTCACCCCGCTCACCGGCGTGGGATCGGGAACGCTCACCGCGGGATACCCCGGACGCCCGGCCAAAGAAGTGATCACCTACGACGGCAACGATCACGCGACCTCGATCGACGACGGAACCAACACCACAACCGAAGTGCTGTCGCCCTCGGGCCGAGTGCTTCGGCGCACCGTCACCGACGACGCGACCGGCCAAGTCTCCGAAGACGTGATCTTTGGCTACGACTCGGGCTCGGATTCCCCGGCGTACTCGCGCCCCGTCGCAGGTGGCGCAACCACCACCTACATCACCGGCCCCGACGGATTGCTCGTGATCGACACCGCGGGCACAGCGACCTACCCGATCCAAAACGGCCACGGGGACGTCGTCGGCACCACGGATTCGGCCGGAGCCTTCACCGCGAACCCTGAAGCAGACGAGTTCGGGGTGGGAGCGCCACCGACGAATCGCCTCGGCTGGCTTGGGGGCAAGCAGAGGTTCTCAACCGGAGGCAACCTGGCGCTTGTGCGCATGGGCGTGAGGCTCTACGACCCCGCGCTCGGGAGATTCCTGGAGGTTGACTCGGTCGAAGGGGGCAGCGCCAACGACTACGACTATGTCGATCAGGATCCGGTCAACGACTTCGACCTCGCCGGCACTTTCGGCTGGAAGAAGATGTTCCGGAGGATCGGCCGTGGGGTCTCGGCGGTCGGCGGGGCGGCATGGCGTAATCGGAACACGATTCTGGGTGTTGCTGCACTTGTGGCCTATGCGTCTTGTCCGTTCACGGCGGGCGCTGGATGCGCCGTGGGTCAAGGCCTCAGCATCGCAGCGGCTGCCGACTCTGGAGTCTCGATGTTCGCAAACTGCACAACGCGTGGTGGACGCAGTCGATCGTGTAGGGATTCGGCGGTGTCGACAATGCTGAACTTCGCGGCGGTAGCCGGCCCCGCGACTCGATCGTCCCGGGTCCTCCGCGCGAAACATCTCTTGGCGATGACTCGCTGGATGCGCGTGGCTGGTACCAACATCCGCTGGGGCGGCTTGATGCTCGGGATGAGGTGGGCCGCCTGACCGCATTGGAGCAGTGGCTCGTGGGCATCCTGCTCTACATGGGTTTGATGCTGGCGCTGGCGCTGTGGTTGATCTTGTTTGGGGAAGGCAAGTCTGGTCTACGTCGGCTGTTTTCCGTAGAGATGACTGACCATCCCGAGTGGGTCAAGCTGTTGTTCGCTCATGTAACTTTCGCGGTTGCTCGCATCGTGGTTCCAGTCGCGTTATTGGGACTTGCGATCATCAGAGTTGCTCGATGGGTCGCGGGATGATGTCTGGAAGAAACCTGTGCCAGAATGCTGCGGAAGTCGTGTCCCTCTGTTACCAGTGGGCGAGATCCGGCGTGCTACAGACCTCCCTGTAGTTCGGATAGGAGAACGATGCACCTCACGCGACGTAGGGCACGGCTTCTTGCGGCTGCGGTGTTTGGCGAGGCTGTCGCTCTGGGGGGCGAAACGCTCCTCTTGGCACAATGGAGTGCGGTCTCTCTGCGGTTTGATTCCGGCGACCCCACCGCACCGTCTGGGGTGCCGATGTGGTGGTTGCTTTGGCGGGGCGGCGCGGTTGCGGCGTTTGCCATTGGGGCACTCGCCTTCTGGCTCCTCCCTTCGCGCCGATCACGGCCGCGTCTCGCGGCATGTCGGCTGGCAGTCGCCCTGAACATCGTGTTCTTCCTCCTCGTCGTAGGGAGTGCCTTGTTGGGGACGTTGGGTTTCTTTGGGCAACTGCCCTTGTTGGTAGCCTTGGGGCTCATCACGACCTTCGGCGTGCGGGTGATTCGGGCACGATGATGTGCGCGGTTCGCGGTTGAGCGGGCGTCTCGTGATGAAGCACATCTCCGAGTGCACACCTCGGGGTCTCGATCGGCTCCTGCGCCCTCACAGACTCTCATGCGTCATGGACCACCAGATGGGGGCCCTGCCAACGTATTGACAGCGCTCACGTAAATCTCCCCCTTCTGCTCACTGAAACTCCCCACCCCCGGACTCCCGGTGCGACCTGGTTCCACCACGAAGAGTGGGGCTGCCCCAAGGCTGTTGGTGACTACGCCACCAGTCGAGAGGAGCCCCGCCACATGTTCACTCAGGAGGAGTCCGTGGAGGAACATGCCCTGGCGGCGCGCGGGTGGTCGATCACCTTGATCGCCCGCCACCCGGCCGCGACCGCAAGACGATCAGATCCCCATCCAATAGCAGCGAGAGGCCGGAACCCGCGTTCGCATCGACGATCCCTCGCCGCATTCGAGCCGTATCTTGCTCAGCGCTTCGCCGGTGATCCGCCCGTTCGCGCCCAGGCGTTCATGCGCGAGCGGGTGCCGCTGGGGTTCACCGCGAGCTATCAGACCCTGACACGCGAGATCCGCGCACGAGGGCTGCGTCCACGCTGCGAGGCCTGCGCCGGCGGAACGTTTTCTCCGCGCCGCTAGGGCTTTACCTTATGTCCGTTTTGTAACTACACTGGACGGCGCGCGCCTTTGGAGCCCATTTCGCACAACAAGCGCGCAGGGAGACCACCGATGAAAACACGTTTGATTGCCGTCCTCAGCGCCCTTGTCGTGGTCCTGATCGGCCCCGGATCCGGCGCCGTCCCTCAGTCGTCGGACGCGGTGCGTGAAGTTCCGGTTCAAGCGGGCTCACCTTGGCCGTCTATGCGGCACGACCGCCGGAACACCGGGCGCAGTTCCATTCGCGCGCGCTATGAAGACGGCGACGCGCCGTGGGCGTTTCAGACCGGCAAAGGCATCTTCAGCGTTCCCGTGATCGACGCGGACGGGACCGCTTACTTTGGCTCGGCCGACCGCAACTTCTACGCCGTGGATTCCCAGGGACACGAAGCGTGGAGGTTCCAGACCGGAGAGGTCATCGATTCCGCCGCCGTGCTCGGCGCGTACGACGAGGAGCTCGGCACCAGTCCGGTCACGTTCGGGTCGGGCGATTCACACGTGTACCACCTTCGCACCGGGGAGGTCACCGGCGACCGCGAAGTCTGGAAGTTCAAGGCGACCGCCCCACCGGGGGCCGGCCAGCAGGTGACGTGGTGGGAAGGCAACGTCGTCATGGGCTTCGACGGCGAGTTCTACGCGGGCAACACCGGCGGGTCGATGTACGCGCTCAACCCCGACGGCACGCTCCGCTGGTCCTACCCCACCGACAACGCGATCTGGACCGCAGCGGCGATCGGCAACGACGGGACCACCTATTGGGGTTCGCTGGACATGTCGGTGTACGCGCTGGACAAGGACGGCAAGTTGGTTTGGCGCTTACCGACGCTCGGTTTCGTCGCGTCGTCGATCGTTCTTGGCAACGACGGAACCGCATACGTGGGTTCCTTCGACAGCAAGTTCTACGCGCTGGATGCCGCGACGGGCGTTCCGAAGTGGACGTTCCAAACCAGCGACCACATCTACAGTTCGGCCGCGCTGCTCGAGGACGACGCCGGCAACACGACGGCGATCTACATCGCCTCTGCCGACGGTTCGGTGTACGCGCTGAGCCCGTCGGGCGCGTTGCTGTGGCGGTACGACACCGGGGACGTCGTTCGCTCTTCGCCGTCCATCGGGCGCGCGCCCGATGGCGACGGGAACATCGTCTACATCGGCTCGTCCAACGGCAAGCTCTACGCACTCGACGCGCAGACCGGACGCCGTCGTTGGTCCTACGACGCGACGCCGGACGACCCGATCTTGCGCGACCGTAACGACATGAACGGAGCGCCGGCCCTCGGCGCGACCGGCATCTACGCCACCGGCGAGCACGGGTACTTGGTCTACGTTCCCTACGACTACTGCTTGCACGCGACCGACGCGCGCTGCTCGACCGACCCTGGGGACGAGTTCGGCAACGATGTGGTTCGCACGTACTTCGTGACTCCGGGTGGGAGCACCCTGCCCGGGGATCCGACGGACTCACCGGCCCCCGCAACGGTGATCAACGCCCGCCTCGTGGTACGCGAGGGCGGCGAGACCGTGGACGCGTCGATGCTTGCCGCTCCGCCGGCTCTTTCGGGCGAGAGTTTGGTTTCCACGTTCCCGGCATTCGACTTCACTGCGCAGATCTCGGGTGACGGCCACTTCGTTCACATCGCGCCGAATGGGTTTCTTGCGCCCGACACCGAGTACTCGGTGCGGATCGGTGGGAACTACACGACCGGTGGCCTTCCGGTCGGCAACTACGTCGTGGGCGGCACTACGGTGTCGCCGTTCAACGATGTGATCCGTTTCCGGACCGCGGCGTCCGCCGGCTCGCTGCCCCTGTCGGTCGGCACCAATTCGGTGAGCGCCTTCGACATCCGGCGTCTTGCAGTTCCGATGCCGCCGCTGATCCCGAGCGTCAACCAGATCGGCTTCGACAGCTACGACTGGATCGCAGGTGTACTCGACATCGGCCCTCCCAACGCTGCCGGTGAGGGGAACTTGCTGATGTGGGTTGTCGGTACGAAGCACGTGGGCGGCCAGGCCGTGGTGGATCCGAACGCGTACTTCTCGTTCCCGTTGGCGGGGCGCTACAAGGACGACTTCGTAATCCTGAACCAGCGAAACCTGACCCTGCCGTTCAGTTTCGGCGACGTCCCCATGCGACGCTTCGAGTTGCGCGGTCAGTTGGGTCAAGACCTTCGCGTCCGGTCCGGTGCGTCGCTGTATGCGGAAGTTACGTGCGCGGACGTTCCTTTCTACGGTCCGCTGTTGTACGTCACCGGTCTGTGCAACACCGAGGGCACACTGCCGGCGAGCGGCACGTTCATCACCGACGCGTACAACCCCAACGGGGCGGCAAACAAGCGACCTGAGGGACTCAGCGTTTCGCGCATGACCATCCAGCGTCCGACCCTCGTCCAGGAGGGCGTGGTCTCGGCGAAGTTGGTGCTCGCTCCCGGAGCGTCTTACCCGGCGAACTCGCATGTGGTGTCGGTGGTGTTGGCCGACGCGGCGACCGGTGAGATGGTGAGCATGGCCTACAAGGAGAACCTGCGCGTGATCGCGGGTGACGACGGCAATGTTTCGGAGGTCCGTCTCACGCTCCCTGCGGGGACGACGCTTCCATCTTGGGTGAAGGCGTACGTCGTTACCGACGTCTTCCCTTTGTACTCGCGTCTTCTGTAGCGCGCGCCTGTTTTCGGCGCGCGTGCGCTAGGGTCGCCCCACAAGGGAGGCCTCGACGTGACTACGCAGAAGAAGATCGTGTACTGCTCCGGACCGCTGTTCAGTCCCGAGGAGATCGGCGGCATGACGGCGATCGCTGAAGCGCTCGAGGCTGCCGGGTACGAGACGTTCTTGCCGCACCGCGACGGCATTGAGGCGTACGTGATGCGCTTCGCCTCCTCGGCGCTCGGTTCGCGACTGGTGCCGACCCGCCCGCTCGTCGATCGGGCGATCTTCGCCTTGGATGTGTTCCAGATTGCGGAGCGCGCCGACTGCCTGGTGTTCAACGTCAACGGACGCGTCCCCGACGAAGGCGGTGTCGCCGAGACTGCGATCGCGTATGCAATCGGTACTCCGGTCGTGCTCTACAAGAACGATGCGCGCGCGCCCTTTGGGGGCGGGGATAACGCGATGCTGCTCGGCCTCACTTCCGAGCGCGTGGTTGCGAAGGTTCCCGCGATCCCGGGTGCGGTCGAGCGCGCCGTTCGCGATGCGGCACGCCGTCCGTCCGCATGGTCGCCCGGGCTCACATCGACGGTCGCGCTCGGGCGCAAGATCTGGAGCGTTCTCGAACCCGCAAACCGTCGCCGCGGACACAAGGAACCGTCCGACGTGGTAGCGCGCATCGTCGAGATTTGCGCGGCCGAAGTCTGAGCGGCGCTGCGTTCTAGGGTTCGGCAGTGGGTTCGACCGGCGCATGCACGTTGGCGTGTGTGCGCAGCGGGATCTCCTTCAGCAATAAAGCCGGGATAAGTGCGGCGGCGACGATCGGAAGCGCCACCATGAATACCGAGTGCAGTGACGCGGCCAACGCTCCGCGCAGCGCTTCGGCGGCTTGTGGAGATAGGTCGACGGTTCTTGCCGACTTAAGCAATCCGCGCACGTCCATCACGCGGCCGGCGGGGCCAAGGCGCGTCGTGATTTCGGAAACGAGTCGCTGGTTCAGTACGGTCCCGAGAACCGCGACGCCGAACGTCGCGCCGATCGAGCGAAAGAACTGTGTTGTCGCAGTCGCGATTCCCAGGTCGGCCCGATCGACTGCGTTTTGGACGGCGAGCACGTAGGTCTGGAACATCAGCCCGATGCCCACACCGACAACGACCATGTTGCGAGTCGCGACGGCATTTGTTGTAGCGATGTCCATCCGGGTGAGCAGCCAGAACCCGACGAAGGTCACGGCGGATCCAAGGATGGGGAAGACCTTGTAGCGGCCGGTGCGCGATACCATCTGGCCGGTGGCCACGCTGGAGACGACCATTCCAAGCATCAGCGGGATGAGTACCACTCCGGAGTTGGTCGCCGACGAGCCGATGACGCGCTGGACGAACACGACCACATAGATGGTCACGCCGAACATCCCGGCCCCCACGAGCAGCGACGCTGCGCTTCCGGCGACGACGATGGAGTTGCGGAAGAGGCGGAGCGGCAAGATCGGTTCGCTCGCTCGCAGCTCGATGGCGATGAACACCCCGGCCAGCGCGATGCCAAGGGCGGCTGCAACTCGGATCTGCGGTGATCCCCACGGGTACGTGGATCCGCCCCAGACGGCGACGAGCAACAGCGACGTTACCGCCGCCGCCAGCACGCCGGCTCCCGCGTAGTCGATCTTGTGTTCGCGGCGGTGGAATGGAAGGTGCATCGAGGTTGTGACGACCGCGAGCGCGATGGCTCCGATCGGCAGGTTGACGTAGAAGATCCACCGCCACGACGCGTGATCGGTCAACGCGCCGCCGGCGAGCGGTCCGATCACCGACGCGGCGGCGAACAGCGCGCCGGTGTAGCCCTGGTACCGGCCGCGCTCGCGCGGAGAGAACAAGTCGCCGATCGTCGCTTGCGCCAGCGCGAAGATCCCGCCGGCGCCGAGACCCTGTATCGCGCGAAACGCGATGAGCTGGGTCATGCTTTGCGAGAAGCCCGACAGCGCCGATCCGGTCAGGAAGACGCTGATCGCGATGATGAAGAACCGACGGCGTCCGTAGAGATCCGACAGTTTTCCGTACAGCGGAACGGTCACGGTCGAAGCGAGCAGGTATGCCGTCACCACCCACGACAGGTGATCGAAGCCGTGTAAGTCCTCGACGATTCTAGGTAGAGCGGTCGCCACGATTGTCTGGTCGAGCGCGGCCAGGAGCATGCCGGCCATCACTCCGACGAAGGTGAGCATGACTTGCCGTCGGGTCATCGTCATCGAACGTCCTCCGTTGTCCCGGCGGGACGCTCGTCCGCGCTCAACGATTCTGTGACGCGTGTGAAGAGCCGGACGAATTGCCGGCTCTCGTTTGAGGAGAGGCCGGCGAGCATTTGTCGCAGCAGTTCGCGTCGTCCTGCACGCAGCCGCTTGGCGGTCGCGCGCCCGTCCAGGGTCAAGGCAACTACGACCGCGCGCCGGTCTTCAGACGACGGCGCGCGCGCAACGAGTCCCTCGGCTTCCAGGCGGTCCACGAGCCGGGTTGTGGTGCTCTCGGCCAGTCCAAGCCGTCCCGCGAGATCGCACACCCGGCAGTCCTCGGCGACGAGTATGTGCAGAGCTTGCAGTTGTGCGTGCGAGAGTTCCGCGGCGATGTCCAGCCGTGATGCGCCGTAGGCACGACGCTCGCGCATGAACCGCGCCAGGTCGCTCCAGCAAGCTTCCATCTGGGCTACCAGGGGTTCCAACTTCGTGTCGTTCGGCATGATGCTTGCAAGATACAACAACTGCATCATGCAGGTATCGTCGGCCCGACGTGCGCGAAGGGCCTCGAACAGGTGAAACTCTCGGCCTGCACGAAGACATCCGAGCGAGGGGACATCATGGCGATTTGGCCGAGCGAAGAGTGGATGCAGGAATACAAGGACGCGATCAACGCTTCCCCCGAGTACCGGGATGCGGCCCCCGACTGGGAAGGCGCGATTGCCTACGTGTTCGACCCCGAGCCCGACAAGGGCCTGCTGGAAGAAGTTTGCGGTTACTTCGACCTTTGGCACGGCGAGTGCCGGGACGCGCGTCAGGTTCCCGTCGATCAGGCCGCCGACGCTAAGTTCGTGATCCGTGCGCCTTACTCGGTGTGGAAGAAGGTCATGAAGAAGGAGATCGACCCGATGAAGGCGGTCATGCAGGGTCGCCTCCGCCTGAAGGGCGACATGGCGCTCGCGATGCGCTACGTGCGCGCGACGCAGGTCCTCAACGACATCGCCTCTGAAGTGCCGACCGAGTTCCTCGATGAACTCCCCGACGACAAGATCCTCGAACTCGCCGCTCAGGGACAGCCGGTGGGTGTGCCGACCAACCGCGGATAAGAGTTACTTCACCTGCAGGGCGAGAAAGTTCTCCAAACCCATCTGCTCGATCTGATCGGTTTGGGCTTCGAGGTCGTCGAGGTGGCGCTCTTCATCGTGCAGGATCTGGGCGAGCAGGTCCTCTGTTCCGCGGTCCTTTTCGGCGCGCGCCAGTTCGATCAGCTCGTTGTAGAGCTTGCGCGCGGCGACTTCGTCGGCGAGGTCGATGGCGATCTGCGCTTTAACGTCGCGACCGATCTTGATTGGTGCGGGCTTCTCCACCGACGGAGCCCCATCCAGGAAGATGACGCGTTCGATCAGCATCTCCGCGTGGCGCATCTCGTCGTGCGCGCGCGCCTCGGTCGTCGTGTGGAGCAACGCGTATCCCCAGTTCGACGCCATCTCGGCATGCACCGTGTAGCGGCCGATTGCCGCAAGTTCCTCGGCCAGTGCCCGGTTCAGCCCCGCGATTAGCTTCTTGCTCGCCTTCACGGCCCGTCCTCCCCTCGCGTGCGTTTCCGACCCATGCTAGTCGAGTCGGCAGATGCCAAAGAGGGAAACGTTCGGGGGGCCTAACTATAGAAGTTAGGCAATCCGTATCATGCAGGTCCGGCGCCGGATGCCCGACCATTGGGAATATGCCGAAGAAGCGCGCGCCGGCGCGGGGGGCTGCTCCCGGATCGGCGGATTCAACACCAAGCGAAGAGATGTACCTGAAGGCCTTGGAGCATTTGGAGCGCCAGGGGAAAGCTTCGGTTGCCACGGTTTCGCGTGAGTTGGGGGTATCCGCAGCCTCGACCAGCGAGATGCTGCGGCGGCTCGCCGCGCGCGGGTGGGTGACCGTCGGGAAGTCTGGTGCCGGCCTCACGCCGGTCGGTCGCCGCCTTGCGCTTCGCACGGTTCGCCGCCATCGTCTCGTCGAGCGCCTGTTCACCGACGTTTTGAAGGTGCCGTGGGATGGGGTCCACGAGCCGGCGTGCGTGCTGGAGCACGCGTTGTCGGACTTGGTCACCGACCAGATCGACGAGGTGCTCGGGCATCCGGAAACTTGCCCTCACGGGCATCCGATTCCCGCGCGCGACGGAACGCTGCGCGATGAGTCCGGTGTCGGGCTCGACTCGCTCTCCCCCGGGGCGCGTGCGCGCATCTTGAGCATTTCGCGGGAAGACCCCGACCTGCTCGTCTACCTTGGCTCGCTGGGGCTGCTGCCGGGTACCGAAGTTCGTATCGAGACTGCCGCACCCTTCGGCGGCCCGCTGTTGGTTCGCGTCGGCCGCGCGCGTTACGCGCTTGGGCGCGAGGTTGCCGGCGTGATCACCGTCGAACCGCACACCGACGGAGCGCTGAAGTGAGTTCGTGTCATGACGGGACCGGCCGCGCGCAATCGGCCGGGTGCCACGGAACCGAACGCCGCCGCCGGTGGCCGTTTTCGCACCGGCACGCGGTAACGCCCCCGCCGGGCGGTGAACTCGTCGTGGCGCTCGCAGGCAATCCAAACGTTGGGAAATCGACGCTCTTCAACGCCGTGACGGGTGGGTCTGTGGAGACCGCGAACTTCCCCGGAACGACGATCACCGTCGCAGCCTCTGTCGTCACCGTCGGAGATACGCGCGTTCGTGTTGTAGACCTGCCCGGCACCTATGCGATCGGCGGATCGACGTTGTCGGACCAAGCGCTCGGTCGGCGCGCGCTGCAGGAATCCGAGCCCGACGTCGTCGTCGTAATTGCGGACGCTTCGAACCTCGCGCGGAACTTGTACCTGGTGCTGCAAATCCTGGACCTCGAGTTGCCGACGATCGTTGCGCTCAACCTCATGGACGAGGCTGCCAAAGTGGGACTGATGACCGACGTTGCGCGTTTGCAGCGTGCGTTGCGGGTTCCGGTCATTCCCACGATCGCCTCGCGCAAGGTCGGGATTCCCAGCCTGATCGAGACTGTGCTGACGCAGCGCAGTTCTGCGCGCCCTCCGAAGTACGGGCGCGCGCTGGAGACCGCCGTTGCCGAAGTCGCCGCCGCGCTGCCCGAGGGTGCGACCCGTGCGGACTCACTGATGTTGCTGGAGGGCGACGCGGAAGCGGCGCAGCGGTTCCCGGAAGCTGCCGAAGTCGCCCGGCGCAGGGTGGCAACGTTTGAGCAATCGCAGGGCGCCGGCGCCGTCGTCACCGAACGGCACCGTCTTGCGGCACACATCGCAACGTCGGTGCAGCATCATCGCGGCGAGCCGCCCGAGGACCGCGCGTGGAAGATCGCAACGCACCCGGTAACGGGGCTGTTGCTTTTGGCTGGGGTTCTGGGCGGACTCGTGTCGTTCCTGTTCTTCGTGGGAAATGCGCTCGCCACGGGGTTCTCCTCCGCGTGGGCGGCGACGGCGTCTCCACTCATCCAGGGACTTGTGCACGCGACTCTGGGGACCGGCGTTTTCGCGCGGACGGTGCTGTGGGGGTTGGACGCCGGCGTTTCGGCGGCGCTCGGCGTCGGCATTCCCTACGTGCTCACCGTCTACTTCCTCATCGCGATTCTTGAGGATTCCGGGTACCTGAACGCCGCCGCGTTCTTCGCCGACCGCGCCATGACGCGCCTGGGCCTGCACGGGCGCGCGGTGATTCCGTTGTTTACTGGGTTCGGTTGCAGTGTTCCGGCAATCATCGGAACGCGCGTGCTGGGCAACAAACGCGAGCGGACGATCGCGAGCATGCTGATCGTGCTGATTCCGTGTAGCGCGCGCACTGCGGTGATCGCCGGCGCCGTTGCGCGGTTCGCGGGATGGGGACCCGCCCTCATCGTCTTCGCAACCGATCTGGTTCTGGTGGCCGCGGCCGGCCGCGGGTTGAACATGCTGCTGCCCGGCCGTCCGGCCGGAATGATCATGGAGGTCTTCTCGTTCCGGCGACCGGTGTTGCGTCACGTCCTGCGCAAGACCTGGCACCGGTTCCGCTCATTCGTCGTCGTCGCCACGCCGATCGTCGTGCTCGGCAGTTTCGTGCTCGGCGCAGTCTACGAGACCGGGTTGATGTGGAAGCTCACGCGTCCACTGTCGCTGGTGGTCGAGGACTGGTTACTGCTGCCGCCCGTTGCCGGTTTGGCACTGATATTCGCCGTGCTGCGCAAGGAGCTGGCGCTGCAGCTGTTGGTGACGCTCGCGATCGTTCAGTACGGGACGCAGGGCGGAGATCTCAGGCACTTCATGACGGCTCCGCAGATCGTGACCTACGCGCTGGTGAACACGATCTACATCCCGTGCGTGGCGACCTTTGCGGTGATGAAGAGCGAACTCGGCATGCGACGAACGCTGGCCATAACGGCCGGCTCCGTGGGTATGGCGTTACTCGTCGGAGGCATTGCCGCGCGCGTCTTGCCGCACGTGCTCTAGTCCGTTCAGCAGGTGGCGATGATGCCGATGTGGTCGCTCGGCCACAGATACGAGCCGTCGTCGCGCGCGCGCGCCTGGTTCGCCAGCAGCCCGGCGTCTTCGGCCGGACAGGACTTCTCAAAGACGTAGTCGATACGCGCGTCCATGAAGTCGCGCATCGGCGTGTCCGTCACGATCTTGTCGGGGCCGGCAGTGCAGCCGGCGTCTCCCGCGCTCTCGCAAGTTTCCGGGAACATGTCGGTCCATCCGGCGGCCTCGATCGATGGAACGACGGGGACATCGTCGTCGCGTCGCGAGTTGCAGTCGCAAGTGAAGAAGCGCCGCGCCGCCGCGCCATCGGCCGACTTCTGCTCCGCAAAGGCGAGAGCGGCGGCCACTTGCGTGAACGCCGATGCGTCGCTTGCGTCGGTCAGGCCGTGAGCGAGGTGTGTCGTGACGATGTCGGTTGCGCCGCCCGGCGCGGCAACGCGCGCCCACAGCGCGGCGCGCGACTCGATCACGACCGTCGCGGCGCACTCGGGCGGGAACTGCGTGAAGGATTCGGGTGGGCACAACGCAGCCTCGGCCGGAAGACGGCTCGGAAGGCGACGTCCCTCGGCCAGCAGGATCGGATAACGGCTGAGCACCGCGACTCCTTCCTTGAAGGATGCGTACCGCGACGAGCCCAGCGCGGCGAGTTGATCCGATAGCGGTCCGCCGCCGCCGGCCGCGGTGTCCTCGCCCGGGACGTGCGGGTTTGCCAGGTACCAGCACCAGTGCCAGGAATGACCCGAGGTTTGGGCCATCTGTGCTGCGATGCGCTGGACTACGAGCCCCGGAGTGTGCCGCGTCTGGTCGTTTGCCGCCGTGAATGACACTTCTTGCATCCCCACGAGATCGACGCCGGAGGCTGCCAGTTGCTCGGCGGCCATCTCGGTACGCTCGTCCAGGGTCGAATGCGCCGGGTAGTCCGGGGGGTCCTCGGACAAGCCGTGCAAGACGTTGAAGGTCGCAACATGCAAGGCACCGGACGTCGCCGGGGCGGGAGCCGTTCCTTCGGTCCCGCACAGCGGTTGTCCGATGACGGCGTCTGCTGTCGCCGTGCGCGCGCCCGCGAAACCGGCTGCGAGCGCGAGAGCCAGGAGAAGTGGGACGAATCGACGTGGTCTCATGCCGATGAAGTTCGCCCCGCGATGGTCGCATTCCTGCCGGCGCGCGCCGGGCCGGCGGCGCGCGCCGGGCCTAGAATCAAGATGTGCGCGTCTATCTGGACGGTTCCGAAGCGATTGCGATCGGGGCGATGCACGCGGGCTGCGACTTCTTCGCCGGTTATCCGATCACGCCGGCCAGCGGCGTCTTGGAATTGATGATGCGGCACCTGCCGCCCTCGGGCGGCGTTGCGATCCAAGGTGAAGACGAGCTGGCCTCGATCGGCTTTTGCATCGGCGCGGCCATGGCCGGCGCGAAGGCGCTGACGGTGACGAGCGGTCCCGGCATGAGCCTTTACTCCGAGAACATCGGCCTGGCGACGATGGGCGAAGTGCCGCTGGTGATCGTCGACGTCCAGCGCATGGGTCCGGCGACCGGAGGGGCCACGACGACGGCCGAAGGCGACGTGCAGTTCGTGCGCTGGATCACCTCGGGCGGCTACCCGCTGGTCGTGTATGCGGCGACTAACCACGCCGACGCCTACCGGCTGACGATCGAAGCGTTCAATACGGCCGAGCGTCTGCGCACGCCGGTGATTGTGCTCAGCTCCAAGGACCTCGCGCTTACGTCGGACACCGTGGATTTCGGGGATTTTCGGCGCCCGGAGGCCGTTGTGCGCGCGCCCGGTGATCGAGTTCCCTATGCGTTCTTCCGTCCTCAAGATGTTCCGGGGTTTCTCGCAGTCGGCGACCGGCGGCTGGCGCGCTTCACGGGCTCGATGCACGACGAGCGCGGTGTCATCACGACCGACACGCCGCTGGTGGAGCGCAAGCTGCGTCACTTGGTCGAAAAGATCGAGTCTCGCGCGGACGAACTCGCGATCGTCGATGCGGACTTGCAGGAGGGCGCGCGCGCCTTGGTCGTCGCCTACGGGACACCGGCGCGCGCCGCGCGCGAGGCAGTCCGGCGCGCGCGCGCGTCAGGACGGATGCTGTCGCTGCTGGTCCTGCAAACCCTGTACCCGGTTCCCGAAACCGCTATCCGGCGCGCGCTCGGCGGCATCGACCGCGTTGTGGTTCCCGAGTTGAACTCCGGGCAGTACGCGCGCGAGATCTGGCTGCTCGCGCCGGAGTGCGTGCGCGCGCCGGTCAACCGGATCGACGGGACGTTGATCGACCCAGAGGAGATCTTGGAGGCTGCGTTCTCGTGAGCTTGATCGAGCTGGAGAACCTGCCCTTCTGCGCGGGGTGTTCGCATGAGTCGATCTTCCGCGGGCTCGCTGCCGGGTTGGAGCGCGCCGAACTCGGTCCCGACGACGTTATGGTCGTGAGCGACATCGGGTGCCAAGGAATTGCCGATCAGAAGATCAACCTGTCGACGTTTCACGGATTGCACGGGCGTTCGATCACCTACGCGACCGGAATCAAACTCGCACGCCCGCAGCTTCGTGTCGTGGTGCTTGTCGGCGACGGCGGGTGCGGGATCGGCGGCGGACACTTGATCAACGCGGCGCGTCGCAACATCGGCGTGTGCGTTGTGGTGTTCAACAATTTCAACTTCGGCATGACCGGCGGCCAGCATTCGGTCACTACGCCCTTGGGCGCGCTGACCGCGACGACACCTCAGGGCAACCTCGAGCGGCCGCTGGATCTTGTTCGTCTTGCCGAGGCGGCGGGTGCCGGTTTCGTGGCGCGGGTCACTGCGGCGGATCCCGATCTGCCCGACGTTATCGCGCAAGCGGTCGCGCACGACGGGTTTGCCCTCGTGGACGTCTGGGGAATCTGCACTGCGCACTACATGAAGCGCAACGACGAGCGAATGGCGCAGCTTTCCGAGCGCGCGCACGCGACGCCGGGGTACGGGATCGCGCGCCACCACGACGGCGCGCGCGAGTTCTCTTCCGCGCTCGCGCGCGGGAGTGCTGCAGTGCCGCGACTTGAGGACTTCGCAGTGCCCGTCGAGTTCGTCTCGACGCTCGAGCGGCGAATGGGCGTCGTGCTTGCCGGAAGCGCTGGAATGCGTGTCGGGACGGCCGCTTCGATCATCGCGCGCGCCGCTGTGTTGTCCGGCTTGTACGCAACACAAAAGAGCGTGATTCCGGTGACGGTGATGAAAGGGTTCTCGGTCGCCGAAGTGATCCTGTCGCCCGAGCCTATTGAGGACTTGCAGGTGCGCGCGCCCGACGTGCTCGTGATTTCGTCCGAGGACGGCGCGCGCAAGACGGTGTCGATGCACGCTACGGCGCGGCGAGTCTTGATCGAGCCGTCACTCGGCGCACTGGTCCCCGGGGCGACTTCGGTCGAGTTCCCCGGCGTCCGCGCGACGGAGTTGACGCTGGCGATGGCGGCCGCGGCCGTCGCCGAGGTGATCCCGGAAGATGCCGTCGCTGCGGCCGTCGAGCGATGGGGGCCGCCGCGAGGTCACGCGAAGATGATCGAGGCCGTGCGCGCCGGCTATCGCGGGATTGCATCGGCTTAGCGGACGCGGCGATCCGGCTGCGCCGAGCCGCGTGTATCCTGCTGACTGAGTTGATTCCCTCGAAAAGGTGAGCATTTTGAGCCCTGATGATCACGTTCTAGACGACGATGCCCCCGTGTCCTCCTATTTGGCACGATTCGCAAGTCCCCGATCGATCGCGCTCGTCGGGGCGTCGAACAACCCGCTGAAGTGGGGACACCGCATTCTGTTTAACATCATTGAAGGCGCTTACGAAGGTCGCCTGTATCCGGTGAACCCGAAGGAAAGCGAGATCCTCGGCCTGAAGGCCTACCCCTCGGTGGCGGATCTGCCGGAGGTACCCGACGTAGCTTTGGTGTGCGTCCCGGCATCAGCGGCCGCCGACGCGCTCGAAGAGGCGGCGCAGGCCGGCGTGCGGGCCGTGGCGATGATCACCGCCGGCTTCGCCGAGACCGGCAACCAAGAGGCCGAATCGCGTCTGGTCGAGGTCGCGAACCGGTGGGGCCTTGCGATGGTGGGTCCGAACTCGATGGGGTTCTTCTCGGCGCGCGCACACGCGCGCGCGATGATGGCCTCACCGCGTCCCGAGCCCGGCGGCGTCGCATTCCTGTCTCAGAGTGGAAACGTCGGCAGCCAAGGCCTTGGTCGCGGCCACCTTCACGGGACCGGGTTCAGCTTGTTCTTCTCAGTGGGTAACGCGGCCACGCTTGATTGGGCCGACTACTTGGACTTCCTCACAGACGACGAGAAGACCCGCGTGATCGCGCTGTACATGGAAGGCGCGCACGACGGCGAGCGCCTTTTGCGAAGTCTGGCGCGCGCCGTCGCGGTGAAGCCGGTCGTGCTCACCAAGGGCGGGCGCACCGGCGAAGGATCGCGCGCGGCGCAGTCGCACACCGCGGCGCTTGCGACACCCGAGGTGTTGTTCGAAGGTGTCGTGAAGCAGTCGGGGGCGATCCTTAGCAACTCGATCGAGGAGATGATGGACGTCGCGACCGCGCTGGACGTCGCGCCGCTGCCGAAGGGATCCCGAGTCGGGATCATCACTTGGGGCGGCGGCTGGGGCGTGCTCGCGACCGACGCTTGCGTGGCCGCGGGTCTGGAAGTCCCTGCGCTGTCGGCCGAGACCGTTGCGGCGATCGACCAACTGCTGCCGCCGTACTGGAGCAAGGACAATCCGGTGGATCTGGTCGGCGGCTTGGACCACGCCGCGCACTTGGAAGTGCTGAACATCCTGGCGAGGGATCCCGGGTTCGACGCAATCCTCGTCCTCGGGCTGCTGAGTTCCACCGATCCTTACCTGGGAGACGGCACGGATCTCGGCCTTGCCGCGTACAGGCAACTCGGCATCGAGACCGCCGAACGCTCCATCGCGCTTTCGCAGGAGACCGGCAAGCTGATTATCGGCGTGTCGCTCGGAGGGGTGGCTCCGCCACCGGAGGCGCTCGGCCGCTTGCCCGTGTACCACACGCCCGACCGCGCAGTGCTCGTGCTGGCGCGAATGGCCGAGCATGCGCACGCGCTGGCGCGGATGGCCGAACCGCGGATCGAGTTCGAAGTAGATCGCGCGCGCGCCGCGGAGTTGCTCGCCGCAGTGCCGGCCGGTGCGTCGTTGTCCGAGCGCGAATCGCTGGAACTGCTGGGCGCGTACGGGATTCCTACGGTCGGTTGGGAGCTGTGCGAATCACTTGAAGGTGCTTCCGATGCGGCCGCGCGCCTCGGATTCCCCGTCGTCGCGAAGGCTTGCGGACGCGGAATCGCGCACAAGACCGAACGCGGGCTCGTTGTTGCCGGGATCCGCAATCCGGAGGAACTCGCGCGCGCCTGGGAGACGCTGCACGCGCGCCTGGGGGACGATGCTGCGGAGGGGATCCTGGTGCAGGCGATGCTGTCGTCGGCGCGCGAGTTCACCGTCGGCCTGTTGCGCGATCCGGTGTTCGGGCCGTGTGTGATGTTCGGACAGGGCGGCATCTTCGCCGAAGCGGCGCGCGACGTGTCCTTCCGCACGGCCGACCTGTCAATCGCCGATGCGCGCGAGATGATCTCGCAGGTGCGCGCGAGCGCGCTGCTGGGTCCGCTGCGCGGTGAACCAGCGGTGGACGTCGAGGTGCTCGCCGGAATGCTTGTGCGGCTCGGACGGCTCGGCGTGGACTTCCCGCAGATCGCGGAAATCGACGTCAACCCGGTGCTTGTTCCGGCGGGATCCCCCTCGGCCGTGGACGCCTTGGTGGTAACGCGGTAGACGGGTCGCACCCGTCCGACCGCAATGCGAATATGGCGCTGTGATTTCGGAGTCGGAGTTTGCCGCGATCCTCGCGGCCGCCGCGCGCGCGGACGAGGACGCATGGCGCGCGCTCTACGAGGATCTGTCGCCGGCCGTTCTCGGCTACCTTCGTGCGCAGGGTGCCTTCGAGCCGGAGGATCTCCTCGGAGAGGTGTTCGTCGATGTGGTGCGGAACATCCCTCGGTTCTCGGGGAATTCGCGTAAGTTCCGCTCCTGGGTCTTCGTCATCGCGCACCATCGTCTCGAGCAAGAGCGACGGAGCCGTAGTCGCCGCCCGTCGGAGCCCGCCGGATTGGATCCGCGCCCGGACGCTGCCGCCGGCGATGTGGGAGAAGAGGCGATTGCGGCGCTGGAAGCCCGACGTGTGCGCGCGCTGTTGGACGGACTTCCCGAGGGGCAGAGATCCGTTCTGCTGCTTCGGATTCTCGGGGACCTGACGGTGGCGGAAGTCGCGCGGATTACCGGCCGGCGGAGAGGGGCGGTCAAGGCCTTGCAACGCCGTGGTTTGGCGGCCGTCCGGCGGGCGATCGAGGCCGAGGGCGTACCCTTTTAGGGGAATCCGGCGGTAACAGAGACATGAAGACCACACGTGAGCCTCAAGGGAACGATCCGACGGAGTTCAGCGGACTCGTGCGACGCGTGTTCTTGCGTGTACCGTCCGCGGATGTCGCCGAAGCGCATTTGTCGGAGATGCGTCTGGCCGCTGGGAAGTCGGTGCGTCCGGTGTCTCCGCTGTTCCGGCACCGTCGCCGCATTGCGGTCTTGGCGGCTGCGGCTACGTTCATGCTGGCCGGATCCGGTGTCGCGGTCGCGGCGGACACCGCCGTCCCCGGGGATTCGTTGTACGGGGTCGATCGCGCGATTGAGCGTCTGCAATTGGCGATGGCGCGATCACCGGAATCCGAGGTCAACACGCATCTGGCACAGGCGGCTGAACGGCTTGGCGAGATCGACGTGCTGCGCGCGCGCGGCCGACAGGATCGCATCGGGCGCGCGACTTCCGACCTCGCCCGCTCAGAGGACCGAGCCCTGGCCTCTGCGCAAAAGGCCATCGGAAAGGATTTCGAGGCTCTGCATGCCCACGTGCTCGAAATGATTGGAAAGCACGTGACGCGTTTGGGCGAAGTGCGCGCGCGCCTGGAGGCGTCCGGACATGCGAGCCCGAACGCGCTGCAAGCGTTGGAGCGCGCCATGGAGAACGGCGCCAAGGCCGCCGGCAAGGTTCATCAGGGGCGTTCGGGCGACGCGTCCGGAGCGCCTGGGAACTCGGGCGAGCACAGGCGCGACGACAACCCCGGTACCGAAATGCGCCGCGGTCCCGTCGCGCCCGCGGGGTCCCCGCGCACGGCGCGGGGACGGATTCGAAGTTCGTAGTTTCGGCGCCGGATTCCGCGCAGCGTGGAGGCTTAGGCCAGGCCGAGGTTCTTGAGGATCTCTGTCGGGGTCTGGGAACGGTTGAGCGAGTAGAGGTGTAGCCCCGGCGCATGTTCGCGGATCAAGCGTTCGCACAGTGACGTTGCGACTTCGACGCCGAGCGCGCGCACGGCCTCGGGATCTCCTTCGACCGCGTCGAGGCGCGCGTTGAGCTCGTCGGGAATGATCGCATGGTTCATCGCGGCCATTCGGCGCGCGCCGGCCACGTTGATGATCGGCATCACTCCCGGCAGCACGGGCTTGGTGCACCCCAACGTTGCGAGTTCGTCGATCATCCGCAAGTAGTCGTCCGCGTCGAAGAAGAACTGCGTCACGGCGAAGTCGGAGCGCTCGAGTTTCGCGGCGAGGTGGCGGCGATCAGCGTCACGGTCTCCACCCGAGCGCGGGTGCAGTTCGGGGTGAGCCGCGACTCCAACGCAGAAGTCGCCCGACGTGCGAATGAGTTCCACCAACTCCAGCGCGTAGGTGAAATCGCCGCCTGGTGGCGGCGCGTCGGCTGGGGGATCTCCCGCGAGCGCCAGGATGTTGGTCACGCCGGCTGCGCGGTATTGGGTCAGGATCTCGAGGATCTCGGCCTTCGTGTGTCCGACGCACGTGAGGTGCGCCATCGCGGGGAAGTCATAGCGGTTGTCGATGTCGATCACGAGGTCACGCGTGCGGTCCCGCGTGGAACCAAGGGCGCCGTAGGTGACCGATACGAACGACGGCTGCAGCGGTGCGAGTTCGTCCAACGCGCGCCGCAACTGCTCTTCCATCTCGGGCGTCTTCGGCGGGAAGAACTCGAACGAGATCGTCGGTCCGCGTTCGAGAAGTGATCTGATATCGGTCATGGCGCCGGGATGCGCGCGCGCGCCGGGGTCGATTTGGGCATGCGCAAACGGTACACCATGGCGCGCGCGCGCCGGAAGGAATGCCGGCCTTGTGCGACGAAGTTCTCCCCGCTTCGAAGATACCGAGGGCCGGGAAGCCCCGCGAGGAGGGAATGTGAAGCGCACCCTGTTGATGCTTTTCATCGTTGCTGCGTGTGCTACGCCGGTGGGAGGCCGAGCGAGTGCCTGCGTCGAGACCCCGCGGCCGGACTCCGCGAATCCCGTTCTCGCGCAGCAGCGCGCGCAATTCGGGTTCCACGATGAGGAACTCGTTCTCTGCTCACCCGGGTTCACGGAGCCGGTGCATCTTGCCGCGCGTCTGTGGGTTCCTGATGCTTGTGTCGGCGGCGATTGCCCCGCCGTACTCATCGCGCACGGCTTCGGGTTCTCCAAGGAGGCGACCGTCGCCGACATGTACAACGCGGTCGGCAGAGGCCTGGTTGTGCTGAGCTATGACGTGCGAGGACAGGGGGCCTCGGGAGGCCAATCTGCGTTCCTTCAACGGGATGACGTCGCCGACCAAGCTGCAGTGCTTGCGTGGATGTACCGCGAACTGGCCCCTACCAAGGTCGCCGTTTACGGCGTGTCGCAGGGAGGATGGCTCGCGATGGTCGCGGCAATCTACAACTGCGGCTCCTCGCGCGCAGCGAGTTTCGACCTAAGTGTTCCGTGCGATGAGGGCGGCAGGTGGGTTGACGCCGTCGTGCCGATGCAGGGCCCGACTCGGTTCGAGGGTGACGGCACCTGCTCGACATTTCTGCTCCAAGCGATTCCGATGTCGCGCGGGAACACGCGACTGACCGATGCGGCCGCCGGGTGCATAGCCGACGGCTCGCATCCCGAGGGATCGATCATCCTGGATCTGACTCCCGGGCTGGATGCAATCGATGTCCCTGTGTACTTCGTCACGAGTTTCATGGACCGCTTGGTGCTTCCCCAGTTGGTGACCGAGGCGTACGAGCACATGCGTGCGCGCGGCGCGTCCGCCGAAGATCCCTACGCGCAGGATGTTCGGATGCTGATCTCCAACGACGGTCACGGCGACGTCGGTGGCAATTTCGCGGTGCTCGACGAGGTCTTCGCTTGGATTGCTCGGGCGCTCGCGGGTCAGTCGCACCCGAACGAGGCTCCGATCGCCGTCGCGCAGGAGTGGGGGGCCAATCGTTTCCGGCTCGAGGCCGCGTGGCCGATTCCGGGCACGACCGACCAGGTGCGGCTCCTGTCGCGCAGCGGCAGCGACGCGACTGGAGCCCTGGTCGTGGACTCGCCGGCCGGCGAGGCAGAACCGCTCTTCAACGTGCCTAATGCATCCAGCCCGCCCGGCGTGCCGTTCGTCGGCTCGATGCTGCGAACCCAGGGCTCCCAAGGCCGACCCGGCATGCGACTCGTGTACTTCACCGATCCGATGCCGGACACGATCGAGATCACCGGTCTTCCCGAGGCGTCGGTATGGGTGTCGTCGTCGAACGCCGCCGGCGTGGGAGAGGGACAGATTCACGTGTCGCTGGCGGAAGTAACGCCGGCGGGAGACGTGACGGAGTTCGCGCGCGGCCGTCGCGGCGTGCGGGGTTTGGGTGCGAACCCGCGGGAGGTAATCGTGCCTCTCACCGTGTCCGGTCATCGGATTGATGTCGGAAACCGGCTGATGTTGGCCATTTCGCCGTCGGATGTGGGTGAAGCCGTGCCGGCGCGCACGACAGACACGATGTTCGTGCACCACGACGCCTCGGCGCCGTCGGGGATCCGGTTCTCGACGGTGCCCGTCGATCGTTCACTTCCGCCGGGCGATGCCCCGTCCGGGGCAGCCTTCACTGAGAACCCCACCGGCGCGATCTGCGCGGCGCTGCGGCTTCCCTGCTGAGTCGTCCCCGCCGACCGCCGAATCGGGGGCTATGAAGCGGTTGGCTTTTCTGGAAGGATGTGCGGAACAGGCGTCCGAAGGAGGGGGAGCGAGATGGCAGAGAGCATCTATCGCGTTACCGAGGTAATCGGCACCAGCGATATGTCGTGGGAAGCAGCCGTCAAGAACGCCGTCGAGACCGCGGCCAAGACGCTTCGGGACCTTCGCATCGGCGAGGTCGTGAAGTTCGACGTCACGATCGAGGACGGCAAGGTCACCGCCTACCGCGCGCGCGTCAGTATTTCGTTCAAGTACGAGGGCTAACCACAACTCACAACGCCGACGGCAATGCGGAGTCGTCGCCGGCGAAGACGACGGACTCCCAGTCCTGCGGCAGTGCGACGCACCCGCCGCGCGCGGTCTGAATCGGCGAGCCGTCGACCTCGAGTGTCTTTCCGGGGAGCCCGAGTCCGCGATTGCCGACCAAGCACGCGCGCGCCCCGTCAAGGGTGATCGAGGTTGCGACCGGTCGGTCGAGCACGGCGACCGCGACGTCGGGGTTGTTCACCATCGCGCCGTCGGCGCCGATGTCGCGCGCGAACGCGAGGTCGCCGGCCTCGGAACCGGTGACGTCTCCCTGATACACGTTCGGCTGCACGAACCCGCACGCATCGTGGATCGCGGCGATCGCCTCCGGTGGGAAGTTGGGCAAGGACGAGCCGAACCACTGGTACTCCGTACCGAGGGCGAACAGAGCCGCGGGCGGCGTGTCTTCGTACTGGCTGTTGAACATCACTGTGGCGTCCGGCGCCACGGCCAGGATCTGCTCGGTACGTCCGGGAACGTACGGTTGGAAGATCGACCGCTCGATGATGCCGGGGTACTGCGAGGCGAGCAGCGCGACGCCCGCTGCGTTGGCGACCGTTTCCTTTAGGTCGAAGCTAATGCCGACGTCGTGCTTGCTCGCGAGCGCGAGCACCTCCTCAAGTCCGGGAACGTAGGTCGGGTCGTACTCGGTGCCGCGCCACCCGTCGTTGTCGGCCGCGTTCAGCGCGGTGACCTCGTCGTAGGTCATCAGCGGAATCAGTCCGCTGCCGTTGGTCTTGTCGTCGACCTCATAGTCGTGCAGCACGACCCAGCGTCCGTCGAGAGTTTGCTGGACGTCCACCTCGATCATGTCGAGCCCGTAGGCGATCGCATACTCAAACGCCGGGATGGTGTCCTCCGGCGCGAGATTCGCAGCCCCACGGTGGACGGTGATGCGCATGTGCTCGAGACCGGCGTCCGGCGTGCCGACGTCGCTCCACCGCGCGGGGTTCGGAGTCCGGTCGCACGCACCGGGCGCCGCCGGAGCGCCGACGGAAACCGCGAGCGTTGTTGCCGCGGCGAGAAAGATCTTCAGGATTCGCATGCACCGAGGTTTCGCCCGCGACGGCCAAAAACCTCTTTGCGATCGGATCGGGCAAGTCGCTGGGGAGCTAGCGTGCGGGTTTTGTCTGCGGAGCCGCGTAGCGGGCCGACGAGTTGGAGGGCTTGTTGCCAATGTGCCTCTTCCGGTAGAACTGGGATCACGATGAGGCAGTCTCTATCCGAGGTTTCCTGGGTACGCGAGCACGCGTCGGCCATTCGGTCCGATGACCCTGACGATGAAGACTGGTCTGACCTGGAGTGCATTGCCGACCTCGTCGGAGATTCGCGAGTGATAGGACTGGGGGAGTCGACTCACGGGACGCAAGAGGAAGCGCGAATGAAGCATCGGCTCTTCCGATTCCTGGTTGAGGAACTTGGCTTTACGACACTTGGTATTGAGCGAGACGTATCTGTAGTCGGTGCCGTCGACAATCTCTTGGGTCCCGTGAAGACTCCTCTCTCGAACTTGCCTGCGGGAATGTATCCGTGGCGCTCGATAGAACTTCTTGAGTTGCTTCAATGGATACGCGCCCGCAACGGATCTCGTTCCGAGAGGATCCGTTTCGTTGGCTTCGATATGCAGCAGGAATTGGACGCCGGCTCGGTTGATGTCGTTCGTCGATTCCTAGCCGAAAGCGATCCGATGTATGCGGCATCCGTCGGGCCGGTCATGGAAGCCTTGGAAGAGGTGATTGCCGCTGGAATCGCTGACACTGTTTCCTCAGTGAGTGCTCCCGGGCTTCTTCGCGCGTCAGCTGAAATCAGTCGGCGCGTTGCCGAGATGGACAGTCTGCAAAGGACCGAGGGGTCTTGGGTGGCGGCGCTGAACGCGTCCGTTATTCTTCAATCTCTTCAGCTGCGCGCACTCCCACCACCGACCTTGGAGGATTTGCGCGCCGTCAAACACCGTGATCGATGCATGGCCGAAAACGTCCGGTGGATACTCGATCGTCTGGGCAAAGAGAGCAAGCTCGTGTTGTGGGCACACAACTTCCACGTGGCACGAATTCCGGAGTTCATGGGTGGTGTCCTCGACGATCTCATAGACAGCTACAAGGCGATCGGTTTCGCCTTTCATGAGGGCTCTTTCCGTGTTCGGCTAGATGCTCGCGACGGCCGCGGCATGTCGGCGCCTCAGGTAGTCGAAGCCATCCCTTCGTTCGAGGGAAGCTTCGAATGGCTTTGCCATGAAGCTGGACTCAAGCGTGCTGTTATTCGGCTCTCGGACGGCAGGGAGCATCCTGTTGCCCGGGAGTGGCGAATGCGGGAAGTCGGTCATGCGGTGACTGCCGGTCGCAGTGTGGATGAGGAGTTTGCTTCGTATCGAGTTGCCGACATCTTTGATGCGCTCGTGTTCTTCGATTCGACCAACGCGCTCGATCTACTACCTCTCCCCAGTTGATCGTTGGTCTTCTTCTGCCGGTACTTCGACCCACGTACGGATCGGTGCCCCTGATCCAGGCGCTTTCGAACCCTCAAAGGAGTGGGATCCCAGGCCGCTGGACGATGGGGGCGGACCGGGCCAAGAACCCTGCCCGGGATCTACTCGAATCCAATCGGCCTGTCGCTCGCGAAGTTCGGAAGCGGGGCGCCAGCGCGGCGCAAGCGCCACGCTTCGGCGGCGGGGTCGCCGCCGGGGTCCGGGCGCGCGACCAGTGTCTCCCCGCCCGCGATCGCCGGCAAGGTCCATCCGAGTTCGGGGAAGACAAGTGAGCCCGTGCTGGCGAGGAGTTCGGTTTCGGTGAACTGCTTCAATCCGAAAGTGTGCTCCAGCCAAGTCCGCGCTTCCGGCGACGCCGCGTCTCGTACCGCATCCGGCACTTCGATTGCTGCGTAGTAGCGGCGCTGCTCGGCTACGAGTCCTTCTTCGCGTGGTTCCTGTCGGAGTCCGTCCACGGAGTGAAGGACGAGTTCGAGTTGTTCTCCGCTCGGCAAGAGAGCGTGCAGCGCGGTTGGAGTGCACGCGTAGTGGAATGCGGGCACTTCGACGACGGCACCCTCGACGGGCGCCGGGCCGTAGGCGCGCGTGTAGGGCGTGCCCAGCAGCGCGGGATCGACGGCCGGACTCGGTGCGGGCGCCAGAGCTGTTCCCTCGATCTGTCCGGCGCGCGCGTGGAATTCCCAGTCCCCACCGGCGACTTCCCGCTCCCAGAATCCGGCGTTGTCGTAATCGTCGATCCCGCCCACGCGCACGATGCGGTGGACGGAGTCGGTCCCGGTTTTGTGAATCGAGAGTCGGTCGGTTACGCGGCCCGGCGGCCGTCCGAGATCGACCCAGTCCGGAGCCGGTAGTTGGACGAGTGGGTTGGGGCGCTCGCGCTGGTCCTCGTAGGAGTACCCAAAGAACGCGGCATCGCCCCCCGAGATGTCGAAGTCGTAAAGGCGCGCGAAGACGTCGCCGTGGCGCGTCATGACCGCTATCGTCGAGCCGCTCGCGCTCAGCGCCTCCAACTCGAGCCGTCCATCGAATGGTCCGCACACCTCGTAGCTCGTGTCGTTCGGAAGCCACGGGTCGAGGAACGTGATCGTGCGGCGGTCGCCGCGCAGCACGTAGATCGTCGTGACTTTTCCGCCGCCGACGCGCTGGCTGTTCCCCGCCCGATCGGTCCAGGTGACGTCCTCGGCGTTGGACAGGTCCGAGAAGGACCAGGCAGTCGTGTCGCTTGGGATGCGGAATCCGGTTCCGGCCCAAAGATAGGGCCCCCAACGATTCGTCCAGTTCCACAGAGCTGGGTCGGAGAGAATCCCGTCGAGTGTGAAGATGCGGCCTTCCGAGTCGACGGCCGCGAGTTCATCGTCGTCCGCCGATATCGCGCGCAAGCCTCCCTCAAGACACGCCGGGAGTGGAACCGTCCGCCACTGACGCGCGCCGTCCGAGATGCGGGAGAACCACAGTCGATCATCGCGCAACGCGAACTGGTAGCGGCGGTTGAACGTCTCGGTGGTCGTTCGGATGTCCACTTCCTCGGGCAGGTCACCGGATCCGGCGGACTCCCAGGATTGCTCGATGTTCGTGCCCGGAATCGAGCGGGTGAGCGACTCGACCGGGATTCCCGCGGTGCCTGCCCATAGGGCGGCGCACGAGGCGTCCGTCGTCGGGTCGCTCACGGCCGGCATGGTCGCCCCCAGAGACGCCGCTCCTACGGAGACAATAGCCAGAAGTCGGGCAAATGGGATCATTAACTCATGCTAGCACCCGGCGAGCTTTCGTCGCTGGGTCGATGGTGGTACCCCTGATCGAGTCGCTCTCGAACCCCGAGATGCTGGCGATGATCCAACGCATCCTTGACTGACGGGCTCGCATCTCGTCGGGTCCCACTCAGACGATCAGCCGTGGCCGGTATTTGACACGTGTATAGACACGTTATATGTTCAGTGTATGAAGAAGGTCACCGCGCTAGACCTGCGCCAATCGCTCGGGAAGATCGTGGAGGCCATCCTCGACGACGGAGAGCCTATCCTGCTTGAGAAGGGGCGCAGGCCCGTGGCTGTGCTGATCTCGATCAGGGACTTTCAGGAGCGGTTCGCAGAGAAGGACGCGGGCGAGGCCAGAGCCAAGATCCTCGAAGAGATGGACGCTCTCTCGATGAGGTCTATCGATCCAACCCCCGGCGTCGAAGTGCTGCGAGAGCTGCGCGGCAGTGCCTGAGACGCTCCTCGTTCTGGACGCGTCCGTCGCGATCGGGTGGTTCTTCACCGACGAACCGCACCGCGAGTTGGCGCTCGCGGTGCGGGCGCATCTTCGGGAAGCGCCGGACGGATACGTGGTTCCGTCGTTGTTCCATTCCGAACTCGTGCATGTCCTTGCGCGGAAGTCGGGCAGGGACGCTGTGTTCGTTGAGAGCGCTCTCAGGCTGGTCATCCGGCTCGGTATCAGGACGCTGCCCTTGGCCGAGACGGCCTTGGTGCGCACGGCACACCACACGTGTCGAGGGCTCAGCGGGTACGACGCGACGTATGTTGCCCTGGCCGAGGATCTGGGTGGGCGGTGGCTGACGGCCGATCTCCGCGCCGCCAAGATCGCCGGAGCGAAAACCGCGCAGACGCTCGCTGCGTGGGCGCGTGAGCATCAGTCCTAATGGGTCCCGGAGGGAGGCTGGCTCATATGCGCCGGGATGGGTGCCAGGTACGTGAGAGCAAGGATGCCAGCGACACGAGCATAGGACGGAGCAGTACCCCCAACGGGATTCGAACCCGTGTCACCACCTTGAAAGAGTGGGATCCTAGGCCGCTGGACGATGGGGGCGGGCCGGAAAAGGATACCGAACGCGGGCGCTCGTCGCGCGCCCGGGTGTCCGGCATGCCCCACGGCGTGATTTTCCGACCTTGTGTCGCGGGCCGTATCCTGGCCCGGCGATGACAAGCGACATACGAGAACTTCCCTGGATGAATCGGGTCGCCGAGCGGTGGCTCGACCGCCGCACGTTTGGCGCCGAGGATCTCCCCGGCCCGACTGAGTTGGCCGCGCGCAAGCGCGCGCTCGGCATGCGCGTGAGCGTCTGCCTTCCGGCGCTGAACGAGGAGGCGACGGTCGGCGGCATCGCGCGAACCGTGTCGGACTACTTGGTCGGCGGCATTGGACTGGTGGACGAGTTGGTCGTGATCGACGGGGGGTCCACCGACCGCACCGCGGCGGCGGCGCGCGCCGGCGGGGCGGTCGTGTTGCGCGCGCAGGACTTGCTCCCCGAGATCCCGTGGGTCCAGGGCAAAGGCGAGTCGCTATGGCGAAGCCTTGCGGCGCTGACGGGCGACGTCGTTGTTTGGCTCGACGCCGACATCCGGAACTTCGCTCCGCACTTCGTGACGCGGCTCATCGCTCCGCTTGTGATGGACCAGAGCGTGTCGTTCGTCAAGGGCTACTACCGCCGCCCGCTGGCGCTCGGAGAAGAGCTGCTCCCTTCCGGCGGCGGACGCGTCACAGAGCTGCTGGCCCGCCCACTGCTGAACGCGCTGTTCCCCGAACTGAGCGGACTGCTGCAGCCGCTTGCCGGCGAGTACGCGGGGCGGCGCGAAGTACTCGAGCGCGTTCCGTTCTTCACCGGGTACAGCGTCGAGGTCGGATTGCTGATCGATTTGTTGTACGAGACCGGATTGGACGCGATCGCGCAGGTGGACCTGGAGGAGCGCGTGCACCGCAACCGCGTGCTCGAGGAACTTGCGCCGATGGCATATGCGATCGGTTTGACCATCCTTCGTCGCGCGGAGGAGCACGGACGTCTGAAGGCTCTTCACGACTACGCCGCGTTGCCGCTGATGCTCCCCGACGCGACCGGCCGAGTGTTCGCCCGCGAGATCACCGAGATCGAACGCCCCCCGTACTCCTGCCGTGCGGCGGACAACGAAGTCGATGCAGTGCTGGCTCCATAACCGCGCTGTCGCAGCCGGGCGCGATTGTCGGGCAGAATGCGGCAATGGGTAGGCGAACCGAAACGTGCGAATGCGCGCGGTGCGGGGCGACGGCAAGATGTGCACCGGGTGACATCCCGACGGGGTGGCTTCCGGCGACTGAGCGCGGGGGCGCTCAGTACGTTTGCACACGCTGCGTCCGCAGCGATTTTCGCGCAATTGAAGCCGGCATCTCCGTCGAGTAACTGAGGGTTGAGGCGTGTTTGCGGCGCGCACCGCGCCGCTGCAGTCATGCCCTGCTGCCTGATTGCGGCTGAATCACGCGTCTTCAGGCCGGACGAGCTTTCCCGTGACCCTTCTGATCCACAGGTTCCCGTCCTGGATTTCCGGCCACCCGAGGAAGTTCTCGTTGGGGCCGACAATCATGCATTGCTCGGTGGAGTAGTAGTCGTCGGCCGTCATGAGGCGCGTGGTCTCCTCAACAACGCGCGTCCGGACCCCCACCTCGTCGAGCACTTTGGCGCAGACGCCGCGCGCGTCCTCCGCGAACGCGAGGAGGAGGTGCTCGGAGGAGATGGCGTCGTGTCCAAGGGATCGCCCACACCCGACGGCCTCGTCCATGCAGTGCAGCATCCTGGGCGTCGGCCCCAGCGCCGGCGCACGGGGGTCGGTAAACCCTGGCTCGGCCTCATCTGGGATCGGATATGGGCTCCATCGATACTTCGGGTCCGCCAGCAATTCCGTCAGTCGAGCGACCGTCGCCTCAAAGACCTGGAGCCGCCCGAGGAGTTCCGCAGGCCAGCCGTGGGTGTCCTCGAGCATGGAGAGGAATACGTGCTCGCACCCGATCGATGGGTGGCCGAGGACGCGCGCGCGCCTGCCCGCGTCCTCGAGGCACCGCTTGAGTCGCTCACTCAGGAGCAGAGTGGAATCCTCCGATCCAGGTAATACGGCATCCATAGTCCGAGCTGACCAATGCAAAACGAAGATGACTCGGTGGGCCGCCAGGGACTCGAACCCCGTCCGTCGGATTAAAAGAGCGTGCTCCCGCGTTTCGGCGCGTATCGGCGAGTGCCGAGTATTGGCGTGTTTTGCGGGCCAGAGCGCGTTTTCGCGATCATCGCGTGTCGGGCCGTGTTGGGCCGTGTCGGCACGACTGCCGGGAAATTGCCGGGAACTTTGCGCCGATGTCGCCCGGGCGCGCGCACCGCCTGACTCGCGCACCGCCTGACGAGCGCGCCGAGTCGAATGCACGGTCTTACTTACAAAAGGGGGAATCACGATGAGTCAGCGGCGGTACGTGTTCAAGCATGACGAACTCCTCATGCCCGGCAAGGTATGGGTCTTCGCTGAAGTGGCGGACGATCCGCACGATCCACTGGCAGAGGCCGCGCAAGAACTCTTGATGCCGCGCGTCCGCGCCGGGGTGTACACGCGCGCGGTTGCCGAGGCGGACCCGATCCTTGCCGAGGCGCTCCGGTCGTGGGATGCACGCGACAACGGCGCGAACGACGAGCGAGAGCGACGCTGGATCGACTACGCGGCAGAGTGCGATCGCCTCGAAGGCGCGTGGGATACCGCAAGCGCGAAGGATGTGATCGCGCTCCCCTGGACCGCAGCGATGGGGGCCAGGGTCGAGAGTCTGGCGCGCGCGTGCGTGGTTCCCGCCGCAGAGCTGGCGCTTGAGGGCGCTGGGTCATGATGAGGCCGAAGCCCGTGCTGTAGAGCAACGTTGCGGGTCTTGGCGGTGGTGTTCAACCCGAGCGCCACCGCCAAAGGCCCAAGGCCGCGACAGGGCGTCTCGCGTCGTCGATTCGGACCTGCCACCAGGGCTCATCGGGGGCTGACCCGTTGGGGCTCTTCATGCTTTGGGGTCCTCCTCCTCGAAGACCATTCGCGGGTCCGTCTCGTCTGGGTCGCCGGCGAGCCGCTCGGACTCTGAGTGGAGGTCTTCGAGGGAGCGAGTGGCCGCCGCGAAAGTGACCCCCAGATGAAGACGGCCCAGCGGCGAAAGGCCGAAACGATCCTCCAGTGCACGAATCTCGGTATCCATCGAGGAGATGATTCTGTAGGCGGGATTCAACACGAGTTGGTTTTTGGACCCGAGGAGGAACCGGTTCTTACGCGCGACGTTCGCCATGCGCGCGCGCTCGTCGCGAAGGTCGAACAACCGCAGCAGGGCAAAGAGATCGGTGTCTAGGCACAGGAGTCCGGCGAAGTCGCTCGACCAGAACGAGGCCCATGCCCGGCTGGTGGACGCGAGCCACTGCGTGCGCGCCTCGGGGGGATGGTGAACGGGAAGTGTGCTCACGGGGCGTACTGCGCGCGCGCCGGTCGCGTCCCGCTTGTTTCGCCGCTGGCGGCGGGCTGGAGGCTTCGGGGGCAGTGGCATCGAAAAAACTCTCCTTCAGGTCACGATTCGCTCTGAGGCGTACACGGGTGCAGAGTCCTAGCGCGGGGGTTGTCCTAGACGTTCATCTATGCGCGCGCACCTACGCCCCCCCTATGCGGGGAGGGTAGGTCGCGCAGGTCTCGACTCGTCGGGTCTTGATGGTGTTCGTTGTATGAGTCCGAGTTCTCAGGGAAACCGGGTCTGCACACAATGCGGGCCGAGTGACGCGGGGTGCTTTCCAGACGTTCATCTATGCGCGCGCGCCTATGCCCCCCCTATGCGGGGTCGGCCGCGTCCTCGGATCGAGACGTTCGTTCCTGCGCGTCCGACAAGGCCTCGGATGATCCGGCAGACCACAGGGCGCGCGCCAGACGCCCACTGAGGCCGGACAGTTCGCCGCCTGCCTCGATCTGCTCGCGCACCTGGTCGAGCACGTCGATGACGATCGAGTCCCGCACGAGCGGCACCAGTCGCGCTAAGAGGTCGAGCATGTCGCCGGGTGAGTCCGCAACGAACGTCGTCCGGCCCCGTGGCGCGCTGTACCAGTCGATGACGAAGCCCTGAGGCGTCTGGTGCACGCGCACGGCGCGGAAGCACTCCCAGGAGTCGCTATGGCCCGAGGGGCCGTAGGCCACCGAGTGCACCAGTGGTGCGTCAATGGGGCGGTCGATGCTGACTTCGGACCACTTGCCGCCTGAGAGGCGCCAGGCGCGCGCAGGGTGAGTCTTCATCGGGAGATCCTTTCTGTCGGACGGAACGAACAAGGTCGAGCCGCTCGCGCGCGCGCTCACGAGGCCGCCCGTTGGCGGGCCGCGATCGCCGAGCGAATCGTTCGGGATGCTTCAGCGGCAGGAAGGCCGCAAGCGGCGGCGGCGCTCATCAATGCGCCGAGGATCTGTTCGGTCGATAGGTGTTCGCCGATCAGGCGCGCGAGCGAGAAGGCCGCCGCGTTGAGGGTCTCGTTTCGGGCACCCTGAGACGCCGAGGCCACGGTGTCCGCCTCACGCTCGACTGCCGCGCGCACGTAGGAATCTCGAACGTCTACCGACGGCGCAGAAAGCGTCAGACGCCGGGCCGGAACAAGCAAGCGATGAAGCCATGCGGGCAAGGGCCCGACCGCGGCGCCTTCGTTCCACCACCCGTAAGCGGTGCCGCTGGGATGAATGCTCGGCGAACCGATGACGTATCCACCGACCCCGCGAGTGTCGATTCCGCGTGCGATCTTCGAGGCGGTGTTCCCGAGATCGCCGGGGTTGCGAAAGAACGCTTGCCAGCCACCGCCGCCCGTTCGCTGCCATAGCGTGTCGCTCGGGAGCGGGCCGTGTCGCTGTTGTAGTTCTAGCGCCGAGGCCTCGCCTTCGGCGCCGTCGAGATCAAGAACGAGTAGACCGGAGGGACCGCAAGATATCCCGATGTTGGCGGTGCGCGCGCCAGTCCACCAGCGGGAAATCTGCTCGGGGTCCTGGGACGCATCAAGTAGGCCGTGAGGCACGAGACGCCCTAAGGGACGCTTGCCGCAAGGCTCGCACGGAAACACCGACCAGCCGCGCGCGGCGTAGGCGAGGGCCGCGGAGAGGGGGCTCATTCGCTCTGCTCGACGAAAGGGCCGAAGGCATCGGCAAGCGTCTCCTGAGGGGTTTTCGGTCCCCGGACGGGGGTGTCACAGGGTGTCACAGCGTCACAATCCCTGGTCAAGCCTGTGACACTTTCGCCCCGTGTGACGGTCTGGACCGTCACAGCGCCTGAGGGTGTCACCGGCCCGACCTGCGAATGTGACGGCGTGACGGTCTGTGACGGGGGGACGGCGGGAAGATACCGCGCGAAAACGTCCGCGAGGTCCGAGAGTCGATACCCGCGCACCTGTGGACCGCTGGCGCCGCCGGGGCGCAGGGGTAAAGGAGACACCCCGTACGGCCGAAGGCGGTGGGCGAGCTTGGCCGCCGTGAAGTCGAAGGCGCCCCAGGGCGACTCGGACAGGGCGCGAAGATGATCGACCAGGGCCGCGCTCGACGCCTCGGTCGTCCCGAGGTCGCCAAAGATCGTGCGGAGATCGGCGAGTAGTCGAAGCCCGAGCGAGAGTTCGCTCGCCGCTGCGTCGGCCTCGTTCGCGAGAAACACCGCCGCGGTGCGGGCGCGGTCAGGCCACGCGCCGCCCGCGAGGTCCGCAACGGCGATGAGTGGCTCCCAAGCATCGGCCGCCCGATCTTCGAGGGGCAGCAGCGGGTCGGCATCACGGAGGGCATCGAGGTTCGCCTCGATCCAGGCCGCGAGGCGATCGCGGAGAGCGTGGAGAGGTGGCTTGTCACGACGCGCGCGAAACGGATCGACTCGTTCGCCGGGCGAACGGCGGCGCATCCGGACAATTACCGAGCGGTCGAGGATCGTGTCCGGCAAGTCGCCGATCGCGGCGAGGGCTGCCATCGCGAAAGTGGGAAAGGGGGTCGGAACCTGCTTCGCCCCGATGCAGCGAAGCGAAGGCCGGTCGCGACCAAAACCGGCGTTCAGCAAGCCGCGCAGGTCTTGGACTCCGGCGTCGTCGGCCCGCTTGCCGAAGATCGAGTCGGCCTCGTCGAGCAGCAACGTCGGCGGGTCGTCCTCGTCGATGCTGCGAAAGATCGCCGCGGTTGAGGCGTTCGCCGAGATCAACGGCGCGCGCGACAAGACCGCGAGGATGTCGAGCAAGCGAGTTTTGCCGCAGCGTTTTTCCGGCGAGAGCACGGCAAGGCGGGTCGCGTGGGTCGCGACTCGTTGGGCGTGGGTCGCGGCGATCCAGAGCGGAACCGCGATGCTCGCGGCCTCGGACGGCAAGACGACGAATCGACCGATCGCGGCGCGAACGTCGTCGAGAATCTTGGCGTCGCCTTGGTCGGCGCGCGCGACGATCGGCGGGGCAGGGGGGGGTGTTTCGGTCGGCTGGGTGGGATACAATGAAGTCACCTTCGGTCGAGGTCGGAGCCCCGGTTCGCCGGGGCTTTCGTTATTCAGGCGGTCGCGTCAGGCGCGCGCGGGTCAGGTTGCGCGGCGAGGAACGACTCCAGGGCCGCGCGCGGAATCAGAATCCGAGACCCGAGCCGGACCGAGGGCAAGCGGCCCTCGCGCACAAGCGAATAGGTCAGGCCGCGTCCGAGGCCGAGTGCGACAGCGGCCTCAGACACCGAAAGCGTCAAGCGCGCGCTCATGAGGCGCCCGCCAAGAGTCGCAAGAGCGCCCCGTATCGCTGTGCGCGCTCGCCACGAGGAATCCGCTGCCCGTGCTCCCATCGGCAGACGGCCGCCGAGGAAACCCCCAGAGAAGAAGCAACTTCGGCGAGTGACAGCCCGGCCGCCTGACGGATCTGGCGCGCGGTGCCGGTGCGGGCGAGCGCGCGCACCGCCGCGAGTTCGAGAACTTCGTTCGTGTCCATGTCGCTCATGGTGAAGATAGCGGTATGGGCTGTCAAGCCCTACCCCTATTCAAGAATGTTGGCAGGGTATTGGGATAGGTACTAGGCCTTGACGGTACATTCCCGTTTCTATACCATCGCACTCATGCCGAAGGACCTCAGTCCCCGGATTCAGTTCACCGAGTTCGCCTACAAAGGGTGGCGGATCAAACTCACCTTCGATCAAGTCGGCTCATCAATGGAGTGTGTGGGCGTAGAGATCATGGGCTACGCTTTTGGCGCCGATCCGCGCGCGCGTCAATCCAAGGTGCTTACCGCCACGGCCCTTCGCAGCATCCCGCTCGCGAAACTCATCAAGGAGCGGAGAGGGCGAGTCGTCGGCCTCTTTCGGGCGGGTCTCGACAACGAGGATGCCGACTGGCGCGCGCGCACCGAAGGCGAACTTGAGCGGTGGGAAAGCACCCGCTCGGTCGGGCGTCCGCCCGAGTACGGGGCCGATCATTGGCGGAAGGTGGCCCAGACCTATCGAGAAGCGTTTCGTCGTGGAGATCATCCCACCAAGGCGGTCGCTGCCCGGTTTCACTTGAGCCACTCAGCCGCGACTAAGCACGTCGCACGCACGCGCGCGCTTGGGCTCCTGGGACCCACCAAGAAGGGCAAGGCTGGCGGACTTGAGCCGCCGAGGAAGCGGAAGTCGAAGCCATGAACCAGGTTTGCGCGCTGCTGTCTGGCGCGCGCAAAGGCAGGAGGTAAAGCCATGAGGGGTTCGATTCGCAGGGGCGGTAAAAGGTCCTGGGAGGTCGAGGTGTCCCGGGGTTTTGACTCGATAACCGGCAAGCGCCGGCGAGTGTTCCGCACGGTTCGCGGCACGAAGGCCGACGCCGAGCGCGCGCTTACAAAGCTGCTGCGCGAGATCGACACCGGGACGGACCTAGACACCGAGCGCCTGACGGTCGCGGCATACCTTGATCGTTGGCTCCCCCACGTCCAGACCAGGGTTCGCCCGCGCACCTTCGAGCGATACTCCGGCCTCGTCCGGGGCCATATCGTCCCGCGGATCGGGGGCGTGAAGCTATCCAGGCTGCGCGCGGCGCACGTCCAGATGATCATCGACCAGATGAGCGCTGCCGGGCTGGCGCCTCGCTCTGTCATTCACTGTCACCGAGTTCTCGGGCAGGCGCTGCGGCAGGCGGTGCGCTGGCAGTTGATCGCGACGAACCCCGCTGCTGCGGCGCAGGCCCCGAGGCCGTCGAGGCCGGATCTTGCGATCCCGACCCCGCCCGAACTCGTCGCGCTCGTCAAGGCCGCCAAGGGGGGGCCGTGGGAAATGCCGATGCTCGCCGCCGTCTCGACGGGGCTTCGGCGCGGCGAACTGCTCGGGCTGCGCTGGCGCGATGTTGACCTTGACGCGGCGCGGATACGGGTCTCGTCGTCGTTGCAGCGCGCGCCGGGCAAGGGGGCAACCGACCTGCGCTTCCTGGACCCCAAGACCCCGCGCGCGCGACGCGAGATCGCCGCGCCGCCGATTCTGGTCGATGCTTTGCGCCGCCACAGGGCCGCTCAGGCCGCTCGCCGCCTGCTGCTCGGCGAGGCATGGCAGGATCTAGACGTTGTGTTCGATGCAGGCGACGGGCGCGCGCTTGATCCCGATAGCTTCTCGAATGCGTTCCGCCGGATCGCTGCGTCCGCTGGTCTCGGGCGAACCAGACTGCATGACGTACGTCACGGATACGCAACCGCGCTCTTGGTCGGTGGAGTGCATCCCAAGATCGCATCGGAGGCCCTCGGGCATTCGTCCGTCGCGTTCACGCTCGACACGTATTCTCACGTCGTCGAAGGGCTCCAAGAGAAGGCCTCGGAGGCTATCCAAAGGGTGCTCGGCGAAACGACTGCCGGGAAATTGCCGGGAACTGGCGCCGCGAATTAGGCTGCCGAATGCAAAAGCCCTGCTCAGAGCGGTGGGCCGCCAGGGACTCGAACCCCGTCCGTCGGATTAAAAGTCCGATGCTCTGCCTGTTGAGCTAGCGGCCCGGTCCGCAGATGGTACCAAGCGCGCGCCTGCCCTGTTTCCGCAGGCAAAGGGCTATTGCGTAGGGGGAGTACCATTTCAGGCAAGGTCAAGCGCAGCGCGGGGGGAGCCATGCTCGCTATTGACGGTGGTCTGTTGTTGGTGCGTCTCATCCTCATCCTGTTTGCGGTGGGGGTGATAACAACTGCGTGGGCCGTTGTGGATGCGACGACGCGCCCGATCGAGCGTTTCCCATCGGGACACAAGGCTGGATGGATGATCGCGCTCGTCGTCCCGTCGATGGTCGGTTTGGGGTGGATCAGTTCCATCGCTTACTTCGCCACCATGCGGCGGAGGTCCGGGGGAATGCAGGTCCCCGGCGCCAGCGCGTAGCGGATTGGCGCACACGCCCTCGGGAGGTTTCAATAGGGCCTCCTAACGACTTCAAGGAGGGTGTGTGATGCCCGAGGCAGTCATCGTTGCAACCGCGCGCACGCCGATCGGCCGGGCCGGCAAAGGCTCACTGATCGACGTTCGCCCGGACGACTTGGGCGCTTTTGCGGTCAAGAAGGCGCTCGAGAAGATCCCGCAACTTGACCCGGCGGAGATTGAAGATGTCGTGGCCGGGTGCGGGTTCCCCGAGGAAGAGCAGGGGATGAACCTCGGTCGGCGCATAGCGTTGCTCGCGGGTTTGCCCGACAGCGTTCCCGGCACGACTGTGAACCGGTTCTGCGCGTCGAGTCTCCAGGCGATTCGCATGGCTTTCCACGCAATCAAGGCCGGAGAGGGCGATGTCTTTGTCGCTGCAGGCGCTGAGTCGATTTCGCGCGTACCGCAGTTGCCCCGCGACTTCGCCGCGTTCCACCCAGGTCAGGGCGGCACGACGTTCACCAGTGTCTACATGCCGATGGGCCACACGGCCGAGAAGGTTGCTCAGAAGTACAACGTCGCGCGCGAGGACATGGACGTGTTCGGCAAGCGTTCGCAAGACCGCGCCGTTGCGGCGCAAGAGCGTGGGTTCTTCGACTGGGAAATCAGCGAGTACACGAAGGTCGACGGCACCGTGGTGTCCAAGGACGACGGTCCGCGGGCCGGCACCACGCTCGAGAAGCTCGCTTCGCTGAAGCCGGCTTTCGGCGAGAACGGCACGATCACGGCCGGCAACGCATGTCCGTTGAACGACGGTGGCGCGGCGGCGATTGTGATGAGTGCGGAGCGCGCGGCGCAGCTCGGCATCACGCCGCTTGCTCGCATCGTTGCCAGCGCTGTATCGGGCATCGATCCCGAAATCATGGGCGTCGGTCCGATCGAAGCTGTTCGCAAGGTCTTGAAGGCAGCCGGACTCACGATCGACCAGATCGATCAGTTCGAGTTGAACGAAGCCTTCGCGGCGCAGGTGTTGCCGGTTTGCCGTGAGGTCGGCATCGACCCGTTCGGTGACCGCGTCAACCCCAACGGCGGCGCGATCGCGCTCGGACACCCGTACGGAGTAACCGGCGCGCGCATCATGGGCACGCTCATCAACGGCCTGCGGGAAACCGGCGGCCGTTACGGACTCGAGACCATGTGTGTCGGCGGCGGCCAGGGAATGGCCATGATCATCGAGCGGATCTCCTAGATCCGGCTCACGCGAACCGCGGCCCCCGGCGAAGCCGGGGGCCGCGCGCATTGCGCCGAGACGCTAGCGGTGAGGGGTGCGGGAAGGTAGCCTCGGTGTCACCTGTGGCTCAGCGACGTTCGTCCTCGCCCGACGGTGATTTCCCCACCGTCTTTAATCGCATCGTCGAGAACATAGAACAGGTCATTCAAGGCAAGGATGAGCAAATCCGGCTCGCACTGATGTGCTTGCTTGCCGAAGGGCACTTGCTCATTGAGGACGTTCCGGGCGTCGGTAAGACTTTATTGGCCAAAGCGATCGCGCGCACGATCGGTTGCGACTGGCGTCGCATTCAGTTCACGCCGGATTTGCTGCCGACGGACGTAACCGGCGCAACCGTCTACAACCAGGAGCGTCGTGAGTTCGAATTCAAGCCCGGCGCGGTGTTTGCCAGCGTCGTGCTCGGCGACGAGATCAATCGTGCGTCGCCCAAGACGCAGTCGGCTCTGTTGGAGGCGATGGAGGAGCGGCAGGTGACGGCCGACGGCGTGGCCTACAAACTGCCGGATCCGTTCATGGTCATCGCGACCCAGAACCCGATCGAACACGAAGGCACGTATCCGTTGCCGTTTGCGCAACTGGACCGATTCCTGATGCGGCTGTCGATCGGCTACCCCAGTCAGGCAGCCGAGATCGAAGTGTTGCACCGTCACGGTGAGCACTCGGCGCTCCTGGACGTGTCGGCGGTTTGTGACGCGGCGCTCATGCGTGCGATGACCGATGCGGCCAAGACCGTGCACGTCGCGGAGAGTGTGCATCACTACATCGTTGCGCTCGTCGCCGCGACGCGAGAGGCGCCGGAGCTTTCGTTGGGAGCCAGTCCGCGCGCAGCGCTCGGGCTGTTGCGCGCGGCGCGCGTGCATGCGGCGGCGCTGGGGCGCCGGTTCGCGACGCCCGACGACGTTAAGTTGCTCGCTTGCTCTGTGATCGAGCACCGGCTCGCAATCGCTCCGGAAGCGGAGATGAGTGGCCGCAGTGGGGGAAACATCCTGCGCGAGATTCTTGAGCGGGTTCCTGTGCCGATCGGGAGGTAGCGATGCCGACGCGCCGGGGCCGGGCGCTGCTCGTTGCCGGGGTGCTGTGTTACCCGCTCGCGCGCGCCACCGCCGTGCGGGAGTTGTACGCGATCTCGCTCGCGGCGCTGCTACTGCAGGGACTCGCATCGGCGTTCGTGGTTCGCGGGCGTCACCACATCACCTGCGCACGCGCGCTCGAACCGGCGCGTTCGTTTGCCGGCGGGACGTTGCGGTTGCGGTTGACGGCTACCAGCACGGGACGGATCTCCAGCCCTCCGCTCATGCTCGAAGACGATCTTCCGATCGAGTTGGGTGGCCCGGTGCGCGTTGCGATCCCCGGATTGCACCACGGACACGACATGAGCGTCGTTATCGAGCGGCGCGCGCGGGCGCGCGGGCGGCATGTGGTCGGACCGATGCGCGCGCGCCTGACCGATCCTTTTGGGTTGGCCTCGGTGGCCCGCGAGGTTGTCCCGGCGACGACGCTGGTGGTGTACCCGTACGTCGAGACGCTCGGCGAGCAGGAGCCGCCCGAGCGACGGGGAGGCAGCGGCCGGTTGCTCGCCTCGCGCCTGTCGGCGGCCGGCGACGAGATGTACGCCGTGCGCGGCTGGCAGGAGGGCGACGACCTGCGCAAGATCCACTGGCGATCTACCGCGCGCCGAAACGAGTTAATGATTCGCCAGGACGAAGTTCGTCCGCATCCGCGCGCGACGATTCTCGTCGACACGCGTGGGTCGGTGTATCCCGGAGGCGGAGGGCACGTCTGCCTGGAGTGGGCGATTTCTGCTGCCGCAACATTGGTGTGGGAACTTGCGCGCGATGGGTTTGCCCTTCGTGTTGCGACGGCGGATGGACCGACCGGAAGCGTGCGCTGGGGTCGCGAAGCGGCCGATCCGCTGCTGACCGCACTGGCGATGGCGCGCAGGTCGTCGCGCGAATCGCCGTTTGGAGCCCTGCGCAAACTTGGCACTCCCCCGGCAGTTGGTGGTGCCTTGGTCGCGATTATGCCGCCGCCTTCGCCGGAAGTCGCAGTTGCGCTTGCGGGGCTGGCGTCGTCTTTCAACTGGTGCGGCGCGGTGCTGCTCGACACATTGTCGTTCCGGCAAGCGCAGGCACGTGAGAGGACGCTGTTTGATCAACGTCTGGCCGAATCCCAAAACCTCCTCGGGCGCGCAGGTTGGAACGTTGCCGTTGCCGGAGCCGCCGACCGATTCCCAACGATATGGAAAACGCTGCTGAACGCCGGGGTATCGCACCCGAGTTCGCGGTTGCGGCGCTCGTAGCCGCGGCCTCGCTGCCGCTCGGCCGGCTGTTCAAGCCGTACGGGCTGGGCGAGGTCGTCGCGCTCACGATCGTGCTTGCGTCGACGACGTCGTGGGTGGTGCGTCGGTTGAACCTGATGCCGCCTGTGGGCTTGGTCGCCTCGTACGTCGCGCTGTTGTGGTTCGTCGCGATTCGCTTCTTCGGAACGACGCTGTGGGGACCGCTTCCCTCGGGCAAGACGCTTGCAGCGCTGTGGTCGGCTGCGGGCGAAGGACGAGAGCAGATCTTGGTGCAGGTGGCGCCGGTGAACCCGTCGCCGGAGTTGCTGATGATTGTCGCCTTCGGCGTGTGGGTCACGGTGTGGCTGGCGCACACAGCTGCGGTGCCGCTCGGTAACCCATTGCTTGCCATTGGGAGCACATTGCCTCTGTTCCTGCTTCCGGGCTCGCTGACAGCCGGCGACCGCTGGTGGCTCGAGGTGCCCTCGTTCATCCTGGCGGCTGCGTGGGTGCTCTACGTTGAGGAATGGGACCGCATGTCGCGCGCGGCTCCTTCCGAGAACGTGGCGTCGCGCGCGCCGGACATCGCGGCGCGTCACCGGCCGGGTTGGCGGG